>DASXWF010000440.1:0-10123 GCA_036503835.1 Polyangiaceae bacterium
GGGCGCCTTTCTCCGGATCCCCGGCCGGCGCTGGCTCGCGACGAGCGGATTCGCTAGTTCCGCAACCCGGAACTCCGTTCCGGGTTTGCCCGCTTTCGCGGGCACCTCGGCTTTGCCGAGGGCGGCCCTATCCGTTGTGCGGGGGCGCCGCAGCGCCCCCCTCGGCTGCGCCGAGCCTCCCCCCTCGGCCGCTTCGCGGCCGGCTAGTACAACGGCAATCGTTGCTCGGGTTCTTATCTCGGAATGCACACCCGGGCCGTTGTACTAGCTTTTCCCCATGCCCCGCGGGACCGTGCTGGTCGTCGACGACGAACCGTCCATCCTCGGGACGTTGAAGAAGGCCTTAACCCTCGAAGGTTACGGCGTTGACGTCGCGGGCGGCGTCGGGCTCGCCGAAGAGCGCCTCGCCAAGAAGAGCTACGACATCGTGCTGCTCGACGTCTCGCTGCCGGACGGCAACGGGCTCGAGCTGCTCGGGCGACTGCGCGCGGGCGGGAGCGACGTGCAGGTGATCATGATGAGCGGGCAGGCCACGATCGACGCCGCCGTGCAGGCGACGCGGCTCGGCGCGCTCGATTTTCTGGAGAAGCCGCTCTCCACCGATCGCCTGCTGGTGATGCTCGAAAATGCCTTTCGCCTGCTGCGCGTCGAAGCGGAAGCGCAGGAGCTCAAGGCGCAGGCGGGCCACTTCGACGAACTCTACGGCACGAGCCAGGCGATGGCCTCCCTGCGCGAGCACGTCCTCCGCGCCGCTCGCTCGAGCGCGAGCGTGCTCGTCACGGGGGAGCGCGGCACCGGGAAGGAGCTCGTGGCACGGGCCATCCATCGCGCCTCCCCGCGCGCGAAATCGGCGCTGGAACGGCTCAACTGCGCCGCGGTGCCGGCCGAGCTCATCGAGAGCGAGCTCTTCGGCCACGAAGCGGGCGCCTTCACCGGCGCGACCAAACAGCGCGCCGGCAAGTTCGAGCGCGCGCACGGCGGTACGCTCTTCCTCGACGAAGTCGGCGACATGCCGCTGCCGATGCAGGCGAAGCTCTTGCGCGTCCTCCAGGAGCGCGAGATCGAGCGGGTCGGCGGGAGCGAGACCATCAAGATCGACGTGCGCGTCGTCGCCGCCACCAACCGCGATCTACGCGCCGCCTCCGAGAAAGGTGAGTTCCGCGCCGACCTCTACGACCGATTGAACGTCCTCCCGCTCGAGCTCCCGCCGCTCCGAGCGCGGCGCGACGACATTCCGCTGCTGGCGCGCCATTTCTTCGACGTTCTGCGCATCGCCAACGCGCGCCCGAGCATGACGCTCGGCGACGAAGCGGTCGCCGCGATGACGCGCCATTCCTTCCCCGGCAACGTCCGCGAGCTCAGGAACCTGATCGAGCGCCTCGTGATCCTGAACCCCGACGACGCGATCACCGCCGCCGACGTCGAGCGCGCCCTCGGTACCGCCGCGAGCGCCGCGCGCGGCGGCCTCTACCGCCCCGGCGTCCCTTTCCGCGTCCTCTCCGAAGACGCGGAGCGCACCATCATCGAAGAGGCCCTCGCCCACCACTCGGGCCAGATGACGGCGACGGCCCGCGCCCTCGGCCTCGAGCGCAGCCACCTCTACAAGAAGGCGAA
The DNA here is from genome assembly GCA_036503835.1 of Polyangiaceae bacterium. GTDB lineage: Bacteria > Myxococcota_A > Polyangia > Polyangiales > Polyangiaceae > PMG-095. Next base: position 1,615 of record DASXWF010000440.1, read on the forward strand.
GGCCCTCGGGCTGCGCGGCGAGAAGGACAGCGAGGAATAGAGGGCCGCTAGGCGGCGGTGAGCTTTTGCTGCGTCAGTGGAGGGTTTGGGGGTGGTGAGGTTTCTTTTTGCCGCCAAGACGCCAGAAGGACGCCAGGGCCCGCCAAAGGAATTTTTGGGGGTTGGTTGCACACGGTGACTCACCGGGAGTGAATCATCACAAAAATCCTCTGGCGGGCCCTGGCGTCTCTCTGGCGTCTTGGCGGCCTCCGTCGAGCCACCAGCCATCGAGGCCACCTCCAGCACCGCCCCCAACGTCACCCGCCGGCGGCTCACTCCGCTTCGCGGACGACGCTGTTCGGGAGCTCGTTGCGATCACCGGGCGCGACCGGGAGGAGCTCGGCGAGTACGGCGCCGAGGCGGTCGAGCACTTCGAGCACGCCGCGCGTCGTCTGGCCGCGGCGGATCGCGGACACGACGTGGTCGACGTGGGCTTGCCAGCCGGCGTCGCCGAGCCGCTCGTGAATCGCGGTGTCGCCGAGGATCACGACCCGGTGCTCGAACTCCGAGATGAAGAGGAGGACGCCGGTGCGGTGTTCGGTGCGGTCGACGCCGCGCGCGCTGAAGAAGCGGCGGGCGCGCTCCTGGACGGCGGCGTCCAGAGCCGCCTTCGAGAGGAACGCGCGCCAGAGCGGCGTGCTCCGCAACGCGTAGATCAGGCCTGCAAGCGCGAACGCAGACAGGTACTGCCAGAGGGGCGGGATGTGGACCAGGTAGGCCAGCACCCCGAACGGGATGCCGAAGGCGAACGCCAGACCGAGCCAGGCTTGATGGTGGGCTGCGCTGCGCGGCACGACCGCGACCACGAGCTCGCTCGCGGTGCGCTGCTCGATCTCGGCGATTTTCGCCTCGATCAGGCGTTCGTCCTCGGCGTGGAGCAGGCTCATCGCATCACCACGATCCCGAGGCGCCGCCGCCGCCGAAGCTGCCGCCCCCACCCGAGAAACCACCGCCTCCGGAGAAGCCACCGCCGCCACGACCGTAGCCGCCGCCGCCGAAGCCGCCGTACATACCGCCCGCCAGCCCGCCCCAGCCGCGCGATCCCCGGCTCGACCAGCCGCGACCCCGCCCGAAGAACTTCCCGAGCAGGATGAACATCAGCAGGCCGAACAGGAAGAACGGGATCCAGGTCGGCTCGCCCCTTGCCGGTTCCTTTTCGAGCGCCCGTGTGTCGCCGCCTCCACCCCCCGCGCGCTTCATGAGCACGGCGAGGCTCTGCTCGATGCCGCGCGGGTAGTCGCCGCCCCGGAACGCCGGGACGAGCACGTCGCGGACGACGCGGGACGCGACGGCGTCGGGAATATCGCCCTCGAGGCCGTGGCCGACCTCGATGCGCGCCTTGCGATCCTTGGGAACGACGAGCAAGAGCAAGCCGTCGTCCTGCTTTGCCTTCCCGAGCTTCCAGCTCTCGACGACGCGGATCGAGAAGTCTTCGATCGGGTCGCCTTCCAGGCTGTTGACGGTGAGGACGGCGAATTGATGGCCGGTCTTGTTCTCGAAGTCGGCGAGCTTGGCTTCGATGCGCTGCTCTACCTCCGGGGGGAGGACACCGGCGTAGTCGTTGACGCGCCCCGTGAGCTTCGGGACCTCGAGCGCGAAGGCCGGGGCCGCGATCAGCAGCGCGAGGACCGCGGCGAGGAGCGCCAGGGCGGGACGCAAAGGAACGAGGCGGAGGAGCATGGACGGAATGGGGGGAACGGGCACGGGCACGGAACGGGCACGGGCACGGGAAAAGCAGGTCGCGAGAGCGACCTACTTAGAGGTTCACTTCGGGGGCCTTCTCGACGGCGGGAGCGACCGAGAAGGTCGGACGCACGGCTTTGCCGCGCAAGCTCGCGCCGATGCTGCTCGGGAAGCGCTGGACCGTCTTGTTGTACTCGGCGACGGATTCGATGTAGCGCCGGCGCGCGACGGCGATGCGGTTTTCCGTACCTTCGAGCTGCGCCTGGAGATCGCGAAAGCCCTCCGTCGCCTTCAGATCCGGGTAGCGCTCGACGACGACCATCAAGCGCGAGAGCGCGCCCGTGAGGCCCTGCTGTGCTTCCTCGAACTGCTTGAGCTTCGCCGGGTCGTCGATCACGGACTGATCGACCTTCACGCCGGCGACCTTCGAGCGCGCCTCCACCACCTTGGTCAGCGTTTCCTGCTCGAACTGGGCGTTGCCCTTCACGACTTTCACGAGGTTCGGCACGAGGTCGGAGCGGCGCTGGTACTGGTTCTGCACCTCCGCCCAGCCGGCCTTCACTTCCTCGTCGCGATCGATGACTTCATTGTAACCGCAGCCGGTGAGCGAAACCGCGAGCAGCAGGGTGGCGAGCGTCTTTTTCATGGTGTTCCTGGGTTACCCAAAGCTTTGAGCTCGGACCTCGCCGCCGCCAGGCGGACGGGGTCGGCATCGCACAGAAGAGCGCTTTCGAACTCGAATTTGGCACGCCGCTTGTCGCCCGTTCCGGCGAGTGCTTGCGCATACGCAAAGTGGGTCTCGAACCCCATCATGTCAACGTTGACCGCCGCTTCCCCAACCCGCACCGCCTCCGCGAATTCCCGCCGCGCCACCAGCCGTGTCAGAAGCTCGCGGTAAACGCCCGCATCGTGCTCGGAGAGCGCAGCGAGCCGCCGCAGCAACGCGAGCGCTCCGTCGGCGTCACTTTTTTTCTCGGCGTTCTGCAAAAGACCGTAGAGGGGCGCCACTTGCGTCGGATCGAGGCGCTCGGCGGCCTGGAGCGCGGCGAGGCGGGTCGCCTCGTCCTGGGTCGCTTCCGCCGCTTCGACCAGCAGCATTTGTACCGCGTAGCCGTCCTGACCGTCGCCGAGCATCGCGCGCAGCTCCTTCACGGCCTCTTGCGGCTTGTCCGTCGCGAGCGCAATGCGCGCTGTGAGGAAGCGGGCGTCCGCGAAACGTGGATCGAGCGCGCGCGCGCGGGCGATGGCGCCTTGCGCTTCCTCGAGCTTCTGCGAGCGCAGGAGCGCGAGCGCGAGCGCGGTCTGGCGACCGGGATCCTTCGGCTCGCGTTGGGCGGCGGCCGCGGCGGCGGCGACGCTTCCGGAGCGCGCGGTCGGCACGAATTGCTTCGAGTAGCGCGCGAGCACCGCGTCGAGGCTCGCGCCGAAGCGCGCGTCCTCCTCGGCCGGGGCCACGCCGAGCGCGCCGCGAAAGACCTCGCCCGTGCGCTTGTTCTGCGCCCAGAGGCGCAGCATCGCGGCGAGCTTCTGCATCCCGTGGCGCTCGCCGAGCAGCGCGACGAGCCGGCTCGACGCGTAGTACGCCGCCGCCATGTCGCTCAGCTGTTCGGCGCGCGTGAACGCGCGGTTCATGCCTTCGATCGTGGGCAGCCGTCCGGCGCGCCGGAGCTCGAAGAGCTCCGGATCCTGCTCGCGCGACCATTCCGGCCGCGCCAGCGCCGTCTCGTACTCGGCGAGGCCCTCGGTGAACCAGCGCGGCACGCGGCTGTCGGAGAGCTGGATGTGGAACACGTGGGAGAGCTCGTGCCAGAGCGTCATCCCGAGGTTGAAGGTCTCCTTCTGCGGGCTGAGCGAGGCGAGCGTGTGGCCGAAGCAAACGCCCTGGATGGCGGTTTCGGGCAGGCCGCTCGTGCGCACGGCGAAGTGCTCGCGGTCGGCGTAGAGCTCGACACCCACCGGAGTCTTGGGCGTGAAGCCGTAGTGCTGGACGAGGGTGGTCCACGCCTTCTCGAGCAGCGCCGGAACGTAGCGCTCGAGCACCGCGCGATCGCGCGCGTGATAGCGGAGCGTGAAGCGCGTGCCCTTCACGGTCACGTACTGCTTCGGGATGACTTTGTCGAAGAGCTCGAGCGTGTTGAAGACGCGGGCGTTGAAGGGATCCACCGCGAAGGCGCGGCTCAGCGCCTGCGTACCGCGCTGATCGTCGCCCGCTCGGATCAGATTGACGCCGAGGCTCGCGAGCGCGACGGGATCGTCCGGGTCGAGCCCGGTAGCCTCCTGCATCAAGACGACGATCTCGTCGTAGCGGTGCTCCCAGTCGGCGAACTCGCCGACGATCGCATAAAGTCGCGAATATTCTGGGTTTTGTGTGAAGACGGCGCGCTTGTCGGCGTCGAACGCCTTGCGATCGCCGGTCACGAAGTGGACCGCCGCGCGCATGCTGAGGAGATCGAGATCGCCCGGACGAGCCGCGAGACCGTCGGCGATGTGACGGTGCGCCAGGTCGGGCTCCATGTCGCGGAGCGCGATGCCCGCCAGCACGAAGTAGGCGCTCGCGAGCTTCGGATTGATCGCGAGCGCGGCGCGCGCGAGCCGCTCGGCCTCCACGAAGTCGAAGGCCTGATCGAGCCTGACACGCGCGAGCAACACGAGCGCCTGGGGTTGCTGCGGGGCGCGCTCGAACACGTCGCGCAGGACCTCCTCGGCGTGGCCGGGGTCGTACTTTTCGAGGAAGAGCTCCGCCCGCCAGAGCAACAGCGCCTGATCGTGAACGCCGGTCGCCTCGGCCTCGCCGAACGCGTCGTTGGCGTCGCGCGCCGAACGCAGGAGATGGGCGGCGCGACCAACGAGCGCGAAGCCGTGGCCGTCGTCCTTCGCGATGCGCTCCTCGTTGTAGTCGTCGATCACGGCGAGCAGCGGGGCGCGCGCCGCTTCGCGCTTGCCGCGCTCGATCAGGACCTCGCCGAGCAGCAGCTTTGCGTCGCGCGCTGCCGGAAAACGCGCCGCGGCCGCGAGCACCTGCTCCGCGCCCGCGAGATCGCCGGCGCTGCGTTTCGCGAGCGCCTCGAGCGTGCGGGCACGCAGCGCCGCGGGATTCTCACCCTCGGGGACCTTGCGCGCGGTGGCCACCGCCTCGTCGTAGCGGCCCGTGAGCAGCAACGTTTCCGCGAGCCCGAGCGCCGCGCGCACGGCGTTCGGCCCCGAGAGCTCGGCGCGAAAACGGCGTTCGGCCTCCGGGTACTCGCTCGCGCGCAGGTGCTCTTCGCCCGCTTCGAGCGGCGGCTTGGCCGCAGCAGCGGCGGCCGGCACGGCGAGCGGGGGAGCCGCGGGCCGGAGCGGGCCTTCGCGCCCCGCAGCGCCGCCACAGCCCACGAGCAGGAGCGCCAGAACCGAGACGGAGCGTGCCTTCATGATTTCACCAGTCGACCCGGACGGGCGTGCCCCGCTTGGCCGCGAGAGAAAGGGCCGCCGAGCCGTCGCGTTCGGCGATTTCGAGCTGTCCGAACGAACCGAAGACCGCGAGCAGGGAGCCGCTCGCCGCGTCCGCATACGTGGCGACCAGCGGAACCGAGCGTCCGATGACGGAGATGCGGGCTCCCTCGGGAAAAGGCCCGGTCAGGTTCGTGATGAGGTTGCCGAAGCGATCGATCACGACGACCTCGCCGCACGCCGCGCCGGGGGAGAGGACGGGCTCCGGGACGGGCGCCGTCGCGAGCAGCGCGGTGCTCGGCCCGACCTGGGGGAAGGCGATGCGACCGGAAGCGAGCAGCCCTGCGACCGGCGCGAACACGTCGCGGCCGTGAAAGGTGCGACTCGGGGGCGGCAGTCCGAAGTGGTCGAGGGAAATCTCGCGCGCCTCCGAGACCTCGGCGCGGCCCCGAACGCCCTGCAGAATGCCGTTGTCGGGCCCGACGAACAGCTGCTCGTCGGCGCGCAGGACGACCGCTTTGCGCGCGCTGCCCACTCCCGGATCGACCACCGCGACGTGGACGCTCCCGGGCGGAAAGTAGCGATACGCCTGCGCCAGCCAGAACGCCGCGTCCGCCACGCGCTGCGGCTCGATCTCGTGGGTGAGATCGACGATCGCCGCGCTCGGACAATGCGAGAGCACGACGCCCTTCATCACCCCGACAAAAGGGTCGCGCGTCCCGAAATCGGTGAGCAACGTCACGATCCCGCTCGGCTTCATCCGAACCCCGCGGATGGCGTGCGCCCTGGACCCATCCGCGACTAGTACCGCGGCCCCGGACTCGGCGTCACGCCGGTGCTTCGGGCCCCGGCCGCCAGCGCGTGAGCCGGCGCGGCCAGGGGAGGCCCGTGCGGGCTCGTTGCCAGCCCGTGCGCAGGAGAGCGCGCGCCCCCTCGACGAGCCAGCCCGGGGGCTCGCCCTGGCCTTGCCACGCGCCAAAGCTCACCGCTCCGTTGCCTTCGGCGACGCTCGCCGCTCCAGCCCACCTCCCGCTGGCGTCGGAAAGGACCAGCTCGTACTGCGCGACGCCGTCGCGGGCCGCCGCGAGCTTCGCTTGCAGGCGGCCGCCGTGGCTGGGCGGCGACAGCATTTCACCCATGGAGGGCATCCTACGCGCCGCCGAAGCCATGGCCGGAGCAGTACCACTGAACGAACTGTGAACTGGTTGAACCACCTGGTGTGTAGTGCGCGCGACACTCTGCGAATGACGCTTCGCGTTAGCGTGACAACCTCTTGAATTCATTGAAACGATTTCGCGGCCTGCTGGCCGTTCTGCCTGGCATGGTGTTCGCTTGGGAAATCGCACGAGGTTTCCCCTGATGCCCTCCCTCGCCTGGTTGCTCTGGCTCCCGATCGCCGCCGCGACCCTCTGGATCCTTTCGGGCTTGGTCGCCGTTTGGCTCGTGACGCGGAAGCGCGTCGCGCTCTCGCCATCACCCCCAGGAGTGAGCGTGCTGAAGCCGCTCTGCGGGCGCGACGAGGACCTGCAGCAGAACCTCGAGAGCTTCTTCGTTCAGGATCATCCGGACTTCGAGCTCGTGTTCGGAGTCGTGGACGCGCGCGATCCCGCGCTCGACGTGGTGCGCGATCTGACGCGGCGCTTCCCGGCGGTGCGGGCCAAGATCGTGGTCCACGCCGGGAACGGCGCGCTAAACCCCAAGGTCGACAACCTGCTCGGCATCCTGCCGGAAGCGGCGAACGATCTCGTGCTCGTGAGCGACAGCAACGTGCGGGCACCACGCCACTACGTGCGCGAGCTCGCGACGCTGTACGCCGCGGAGCGCCCCGGGCTCGTCACGAATCTGTTCGCGGGCAGCGGCGGCGTGACGCTCGGCGCGGCGCTCGAAAGCGTGCAGCTCGCGGGGTTCGTCGCCGCGGGGACCGCGCTGCCCACGCTGCTCGGCGATGCGCTGTTGGTCGGGAAATCAGCGCTTTTTTCGCGCAGCCGGCTGGAGCGGCTCGGGGGGTTGCGGCGCCTCTCCGACGTGCTCGCCGAGGACTTCGTGATGGGCAAGACGTTCGCGCACGCGGGCGAGCGCGTGCTGCTCGCGCCGACGGTGCTCGAGAACGTCACGCGCGCGACGAGCCTCGGTTCGATGTTTCAACGCCAGCTGCGCTGGGGCATGTTGCGCTTCCGGTTGCGTCCGGTGATGGCCGCGCTCGAGCCGGTGACGAGTCCTCTCGCGCTCTTGCCGGCGGCGTGGGCTCTCGTGGGGCCGTGGGCGCTCGCCTGGACCATCGGGCTCTTGCTGCTGCGCGACCTCGGCGGCTGGCTGGTGCTGAGGGGACCGCGTCAGATCGTGCTGCCGCTCTTGCTCTCGCCGGTTCGCGAGCTCATCGTGCTCGCGGCCTGGGCGGTCGCGCCGTTTCGCAGGCACGTGCACTGGCGCGGCAAGCGCTTCCGGCTGGGCGCGGGCACGCTGCTCTACGTGGAGCCGCTCCGCGCGCAGGCGCCGCGGCCGCGCCCGCCCCGCGGGGCTCTCAGCCGGGCATGAGGCGCCCGAGCTCGACGCCGGCCCCTGCGAGCGTGCGCTTCTGCAGGTCGACCAGCGTTTCGACACCGAGCAGCGCCAGGTCCACCATCTTGTCGATGTCGGAGCGCGGCACGGCTTCACCTTCGGCGGTGCCCTGGATCTCGACGATGCCGCCACGCCCCGTCGCGACGACGTTGAGGTCGACGCGCGCGTTGCTGTCCTCCGCGTAGCAGAGGTCGAGCGCGTACTCGCCGTCGACGAGGCCGACGCTCACCGCGGCGACGCAGTCGCGCAGCACGGGCTTCGCGAGGCGCCCGGCGGCGCGCAGCTTGTCCACGGCGAGCGCGAGCGCGATGAACCCCGCCGTGACGGAGGCCGTGCGCGTGCCGCCGTCGGCCTCGAGCACGTCGCAGTCGATGACGACGCTGCGCTCCCCGAGCTTGTCGAGGTCGAGCGCCGCCCGCAGCGCGCGGCCGACCAGGCGCTGGATTTCACGCGCCCGCCCGCCGAGCGGACGGTCGCGACCGTCGCGGTTCTCGCGCCGCTTCGGGTTCGAACGCGGATGCATCTGGTATTCGGCGGTCACCCAGCCCTTGCCGCGACCCGCCATGAACTCGGGCACCGAGTCGTCGATCGACGCGGTCGCGAGCACCACGGTTCCGCCCGCACGGTAGAGCACGGAGCCCTCCGAAAGCTTGTGGAACCCGGGCGTCACTTCCACGGGTCGAATCTGGTCGAGCGGGCGTCCCCCACGTTTGGAATTCGGCATGCGGAGAGCCGCTTAGCACGACTCGGCTTCACCGGGGCGGCGCACGGACCTACATCGTTGCCGTGCGCGCTGCTG
>DASXWF010000441.1:0-7210 GCA_036503835.1 Polyangiaceae bacterium
GCTGCGGGCGGCGGGGGCCGCCAGGGCACGAGCGGGGCCGGCGGAAGCGACGGCGGGGCCGGTGCCGGCGAAGCCGGCAGCGCCGGCGAGGGCGGCGCCGACCTTCCCGATCTCGAAGCGCTGGTGGAAAACGGCCGGCTCGAGAGCGCGACGGCGCCGCGCTCCGCGTTCGGCGCTCTGAGCGTCGCGAGCGACGGCGAGCGCGTGTACGCCGTGGAATCGCGTCGCGATCTCGAAGCGGGTCCGTTCAGCTTGCCCTGGCGCTCGCGCTTTCGGGTCGCCGCCTACGACGGTGACACCGAGGTCTGGGCGTTCGCGGCGGAGCCGGACGACGTCGTGTCGGACGTCGTGGTGCATCCGTCCGGCGACGTGACCATCGCCGTCCTGAGCCATCCGCTCGAGCGCATGGCCTACGAGCTTCGCCGCTTCGCGCGCGACGGTACGCCGCGCGGGCGTACGCTGCTTCCCGCGCCCGCGACCATTCCCGAAACCGACTACGGCGAAGCCGATCCGGTCCCGCTCTTCCGGATGAAGTCGGATTTCGCGGACGCGACGGACGGCGGTTGGGTGCGCCTCCTGCCGGACGCCGAGGGGCTCACGGTAGCGTTCCTGTCGTACGTCGACGTACCTTCGACGGAGCCTCTGAGCACGCGCCTTGCCACCGGCGTCATGACGCTCGACTGGGCGGGTGGCGAGTACGCGGAGCGCTGGGCGCGCGTGGTCGAGGGACCGCACGACGCCGAGCCGGCGGCCTGGGCGTACGACGAGCTTCGCTGGCGCGATCAGGCGATCCGGCCGTTTCTTGCGGAAGACGCGGTGACGGGCGAGATCCTGGTAGGCCGCGCGTGGAACAACCTGCGCTGCGCCGCGAACCGGGCGGTCTTCGCCGAGTTCACGCAGCAACAGTGTGTCCTTGGTTCGGTCAACGCGGCCGAAAACGAGCGCCTTCCGCTCGCCGTCACGCGCTTCAGCGCCGCCGGCGCGCGCCTCGGTACGACGATCCTCGCTCCGGACGAGGACGCCGCCGAGCAGGTCGCGTTCGCTCTCGCCGCGTCGGGAGGAAAGATCGCGGTCGCAGGCGCCGTCGTGCGCACGAACCCCGACGGAAGCAAGCGCACCTATCCCGATCCCGACGGTTACGTGGACTACGACGGCTACGTCGCCGTCTACGACGCCGAGGGCCGCCTCGAGCGCCACCACGACTACAACCTCGGTCGCGGCGACGTGCTCGCGGCCCTGCGCTGGACCTCGGACGGCATCGTCGCCGCGGGTTCCGCTGGTTGGGATCGCTGGCAGGGCGGCATGAGCATCTCGCGCGGCTCCGATCCCGTCGTTGCCTGGCTCGCTCCCGACGGCGGCGCTGCGAAGTCGCGTGTCTTCCCCATGAGCGACGGCTCGCGTCACTACAACCTCCACGACCTCGTCGTCTCCGGTCGCTCGATCGTCGCCCACGGCTTCTCCGACGCGCCCATGACGCACTCCGCCGACGGCGGTAACGACGCCGCCCGCACGTTCGGCGCGCTCCGCGTGCGCCTGAGCGAGCCGTAGTGCAGCGGGAGTGAGATGAGGTCAATTTCGAAAGAGCTGCACTAGGATCAGTACATCCCGACCAGCGTGAGCCCCGCGGACTTCTGGTCGATCTGCGGTGCCAGCACCGCCGTGAGCGGCGAACCGAGGGCGTTCGAGTGGAACGTGGGCAGGAGGCTCGCCTGCCGCCTGCGGCCGCTCGTGAAGCCGTAGTGGAGCAGGGAGGGCAGGCCGTAGCCGACACCGAAGCCGAACATCGCGGCCAGGAGCACGTCGGTCGAGTAGTGGTTGTCCGACATCACGCGCAGGACCCCGGAGGCGCTCGCGGTACCGATGCCGGCCAGGCACGCCATGAGGTCCGGCGCGCCCCCGCCGTAGAGAGGGAGGTGCTGGTGGTGCACGCACATCAGGCCCGCGCCCGTGAAGGCGGCCATCGTGTGCCCGCTCAGGAAGCTCTTGTTGAGCTCGGCTTCGTCGCTGCAAGCGGCGTCGTAGTCGGGGTCTTTCTCGCAGCCGCGGCGCATCGGGCGCGAACGTCCTACGCGCTCGGCGGTGATGGCGATGCCGGCGCTCACCGCGTACGCCTCGAGGTTCATCGCCAGCATCTCGCCGGAGACGTCGCGCGCGTCGTGGATCTGATCGGTGACGACCACCGTGTCGATCAGGATCGGGTAGGCGACCATCGCGTAGTAGAGGTAGTCGCTGATTCTTGCGGCCCGTTCGCGATCGTGGCGCGGGCCGAGCACGAGCGCGTCGCGCAGCGCGTCGTCGAACAGGATGCCGCTGTCCCAGTTGTTCCCCGGCTCGGGGTAGAAGAGCATGACGCTCGCGGCCTGGAGCGTCATGCCGAGGGTGAGCAAACCCTCCGACGTGCGGAAGCGCGGCCAGTCCTGGCTCCAGGCGACGGTCTCCGGATCCTTCGCGTGCGCTTGGCCCGTGTATGCGGCAACGGAGGCGACGAGAGCGACGGCGGCAGCGAGCTTCTGCGGCCTCATTCGAACGCCTCGTCGTCGCGCTCGACGCCGACGAGCCGGTAACCGTCACCGAGCTCGTAGAGGTGCGCGCGCAGCTGGTAGCTCGATACGCCGTTTCCGATGTTCACGATCGTGTAGTTCCGCACGGGGATGCCGCTCGGCGGTCGCGTGCGCGGCAGCGTCAGGCAGAGCTCGCCGTTCGAACGCACGTCCACGGCGAGCGGCAGCTTCCGGTCACCGCGCTCGTAGTTCGCGCGGTAGCGAAACGCGGCGGCCGGGCGCACGCCGCGAGCCCGCGCGAGATCCTTGGCGCACAGCCGATCGTCCGCTTCGACGCGCAAATCCGCGAGCGGAGACAGCCGCAACAGATAGCGCTCGAGAATCTTCCGCAGTCGCTGCTCGAGCACTTCGGTCAGGAACTCGGCGTGCTCGGGGTGCGAGAATTTGCCGAGCGAGACCAACGCCTCGATGTCGGAGCGCTCGAAGCGCGCGAGGATGCGCGCCATCCAGGCGTTGTCGCGTTCGGTCGCGCGGCTGAAGGCCGGGTTCGGGTACTCGTTCTTCCAGCCCGCGGGATCGAAGTCACGGTAGTGGTAGTAGCCGAAGAGCTCGTAGCCCGGCGTGCGCTTCGCTTCTTCCCAGGTGCGCGTGACCGCGCCGAACGTGACCAGATCGGCCCCAATGTCGCCGAAATCGAGCAGGTAGGATTTCCCGAGCCGGCGCGAGATGCCGTCGTCGGCCCATTCGCTGCCGAACGAGTCGCTCGTGTCCAGGTAGTAGTGGCGGATGTAGCCGGGGGACGAATCCTTCACCTTCGGATCGGACGCGATCCACGAGTCCATCGTGTTTTGCTCGCGCGCGTCGAAGTGATTGAGCCAGGCGGCGACGAGGCGGCCGCCGCGCAAGTCCCGGCGCTCCTCGTGCGGGATTGTGTCGTTCGGGTCGTCGCTGCGCGTGCCCTCGTAGCGGAAGGGACCGAGCAGCTCGCCCGGCAGCCACGCGCTCGCTTGCATGCGCAGGTACGGCCCACGCCGCGCCGCCTGCGAGAACACCCAGTCCAGGGCTTTCTGGTCGAACGCCTTGGGTATGCCCGAGTTGTCGGTGGCGATGAGCCCCGGCTTGAGCGTGAAGACGGACGGGTGAAAGTAGACGATCTGCTCGCAGGAGGTGTTGAAGCCGACGGCGTGGTAGATGGCCGCGCCGATCGCGCTCGCCGCGGTCGGGCGCTCGGGCTGCTCCGGCGTGTCCGTCTTCAGCATGTACTTGCGCTTGCCGCCGACCCGGATGCGAAAGCCGGGAGAAGCGCCGTTCGGTTTGCCCTGATCGATGAGCCAGCTCCCCGGGGGTGCGTTTTCGCCGCTCAGCATCTCTTCGGGAGTGCAGGCTCCGCGCAGGAGCTCCTCGCGCGGGGGCTTCTGCTTGCCGATCCGGTTCTGGAACCACGCGCTGTCCGGCACCTCGTCGAAGGCGTTGACGTTCGGCGCTTCTCCGGGCGGATCGACCGCGAAGAGCTTGGCGAGCGGGCGGAACACCGAGTTGTCGGCCGCGTCCCAGGCGAGCGGCGAGACGTACGGCTCCGGCGAGCAGGCGACGTGCTTCGGATCCTCGTCGGTCGGCCGGGTCTGGCACTTCACGTTCACCGGTGTGCGATCGTTGTCCTGCCAGACCGGTTCGCGCATCGGGAAGCGCCGTTCGCCGCACGCGAGGAGCGACAGGCCGAGCCCGAGCCCGACCAGACTGCGCGGGTGTTTCTCAGAAGCCATAGGTCGTCCCGAAGAGAAAGCGGAAGGAGCTGACCTTGCCGCCGGATTCGAAGGTCTCCGAACCGAAGCCGATCAAGAATTGCGTGCGGTTGTCGCCGGGGTTCGTGTCCTCGACGCCGATCGCGCCGCTGAAGCGGAGCTTGCCCGGGGAGAAACCGGAAAGGTGCGGGCCGAAGACGTTGCCGAGCTCGGCGTGCATCGTGCCGTCGAGCCACATCCAGATCGGCCAGCGGTAGCCGAGGTCGGCGACGACGGCGCTCTCGCCGATCAGACGGTTCTCGTAGAACCCGCGCATCGGCTCGTCGCCGCCGAGCGTCACCTGCTCGGTGAACGGGACCTCACCCCGCGCGATCGGATCGGTGAAGCGGGCGCCGAGCGCGAGCGAAACGACGCGCTTGCGATCGTTCACGTCGAGAAAGCCCGCGAGCGAGCCTCCGTAGCGGACGAACGTGGTGTCGTGGCGAAGCTCGCTCGAATGTCCGACGCCGGCCGCGACCCTGACGCCGGAGCCCGGGCGCGCTCCGGTCGGGCGCGAGTCGAGCGTCGCCAGCAGCGAGCTTCGGACCACCGTGTATCCGTCGTAGCCGGGCGGCGCCGGCACGCTGCCGGTCCGAATCGCGTCGGAGAGCAGCGGGTCGTCGGCGAGCCCGCCCGGCGTGAACTCGTTGCTCTCGATGCCGACCTCGCCGTAGACGAGACTTCGGCGCCAGAATTGGCGGCGCAGGTAGGTTTTGGCCTCGAGCTCCGTCTGACCGAAGCGCAGCAGCGCGGATTGCCGGCTGTCGGGTCCGAGCCCGAAGAACGTGTAGTCGGGGCGCTTGAGGTAGCGGCCCTCGAGCGCGATCACGTCGAGGGGTTCCTTGCCGATGTGATAGCGCTCCGCGAACGACGCCGCGAGCCAGTTCTTGCCCCAGGTCGCTCCGCGCAGCCTCAGATCGTGGCCCTTGGCGAACGCGTCGTTCCAGAACGCGAAGGCACCCACGCTCGGATAAAACCCGAAGTCGATGAAGAACGTCGGAAAGATGCCGGCGTTGTGGTCCGGCCCGAACGTGAAAAAATTGTAGAGGTACGCCGGGAGCCCGGCGCGCTCGGCGCCCGCGATCGCCCAACCGAGCGGCCGCCGGATCACGTACTCGCTGACGAAGTACGGCGGTACGAGCAACAGGCGTGGTCCCCAGAGCAGCACGTCGCCCGCCGTGGTCGGCGGCCCGCCGCGTCCGTCGTAGTCCGGTGGCGTGCGCTTCTCGCTGAGCTCGACGGGCTTCCGGGGGGCCGGGCTCGGGGGAGTGCCCTTGCTCGGCGGAGCGTTCCCGGGTCGAGCTTCGTTGCCCCCGCTCTGCTCGGCGCGTGCCGGCGCGCCCAGGCACGCGAGCGCGGCGGCGAGCAAGAATCCAAGCTTGTACTTCATGGCGAAAGCGGCGGGTTGAGCCCGGACCTTCAGCAAGGGCCGTGCCGCTCCTCGCGCTGCCCGTCCCCAGTCGCAGAAGACCGGATTCGGCGCAACGAAGATGTGACGGTCCCCGGACGAATGGCGGCGAAATCGCCGGGAATCCCGGTCGAGCGAGTCCGGATACGGACGCCTGTTCGTGTTTCGGCGGACGCGGGACTATAGAACGGACAGAGTGCTCGACACGGTCGCAGGGGTCGATCTCGGCTCCAACAGCTTCCACATGATCGTCGCACGCGTCGACGCAGGGCAGCTCCACGTCGTCGATCGCCTGCGCGAGCGCGTGCGCCTCGCGCAGGGCCTCGACGCCGAGAAGAACCTGACCCCCGCGGCAATGGAGCGGGCCCTGGCGTGTCTGAACCGCTTCGGCCAGCGGGTCAGGGATTTGCCTCAGGGCGCCGTGCGCGCCGCCGGCACCAACACGCTGCGGCAGGCCCGAAACTCCGCCGAGTTCCTGGAGCGGGCGGGGGAGCTGCTCGGACATCCGATCGAAATCATCGCCGGCCGCGAGGAAGCGCGCATCATCTACCTCGGCGTCGCGCACAGCGTTCCGGCCGACGACGGCCGGCGTCTGGTCATCGACATCGGCGGCGGGAGCACCGAATGCATCCTCGGGGAGGGCTTCGAATCGGTCGCGACCGAGAGCCTGTTCATGGGCTGCGTGAGCTACACGACGCGTTTCTTCGCGAGCGGCAAGCTCGAGCGTGACGATTTCCGCCGCGCCGAGACGGCCGCGATGCTCGAGCTCCGCTCGCTCGAGTACCGATACAAGACGCTGGGCTGGCAGACCTGCTACGGGTCGTCCGGCACTGCGCTCGCGATCGCGGAGATCCTGAACGGTCCGGGCTTCGGCGAGCAGGGCGTCACCCGCAAGGGCTTGAAGAAGCTGCGCGCGGCGCTGTGCGAGGCCGGGCACGTGAACCGGCTCGACTTGCCCGGTCTCGACCCGGACCGTGCGCTCGTCCTGCCCGGCGGGCTCGCGATCCTGATGGCGGCGTTCAAGAGCCTCGGCATCGAGAAGATGGAGCCGGCCTTCGGCGCCTTGCGCGAGGGTCTGCTCTACGACCTCCTGGGCCGCGTCGGCCACGAAGACGTGCGCGAGCGCACGATTCGCTGGCTCGCCGAGCGCAACCACGTGGACACCGGACACGCCGCGCGCGTCGAGCGCACGGCGCTCTACTGCCTGGACCAGGTCGCGCCGGCCTGGACGCTCGACCGCAGCGAGGCGCGGCACTACCTGATCTGGGCCGCGCGCCTGCACGAGATCGGCCTCGAAATCGCCCACACCGGCTACCACCGCCACGGCGCGTACATCATCGAGAACGCGGACATGCCGGGTTTCTCGAAGGACGAGCAGAAGATGCTCGCCGCGATCGTTCACGCGCACCGCCGCAAGTTCCGCCGCGAGGCCTTCGCGACTCTCAACGCGGGCCGGAGCCACGTCGCGATCCGTCTCGCGCTGCTCTTCCGCCTCGCGTATTGCCTGAACCGAAGTCGCA
>DASXWF010000442.1:0-6261 GCA_036503835.1 Polyangiaceae bacterium
GGAACGCGGGATCTGCAGGTACTGCCCTCAGTCAACCGGCCCGCTCTCGAGCGGGAACTGGCCGCCAACCCGGGCGCCTCGTTCGTGGAGCTCGAGGGCCTGAACCACATGTTTCAAGCGGCCAGGACTGGCTCCTTATCGGAATACGCGGAGATCGACGAGACCATCAACCCCGCGGCGCTTTCGACGATCACCGCCTGGCTCACGAGTCTGAAGTGACTTCGCTCGCTTCGTCCTGTTGTCAGTTCGTTTTGCGGCGCTAACCGTTGCGCTAACCATTGGCGGCGGTTTGTGGCGGATTTGGGCGGAGTAGGGCAGCGGAAACGCTGAGTGAATGCGTCGATCGTGGCCTGAATCGGTGCCTTGGTGAGGTCTGCAAAACCTCCATCCCCGGTTCAAATCCGGGCGGCGCCTCCAACCTTTTCCTGACCCGAAGGGCGGGTAGGTGAACACGAATGTGAACACGCGGGCGTTGGCTGTGGGACGTATCGGACATCGTGGCGGTACTGGAAGCGTCTGAGAAGGCCGGTCAACAAGCCGCCTAGGCCGTGATACTCTCGGCCCTGTTGAGGCAAGGAAGGCCATGCGTGTTGAGACGTGCGCTCTGTTGGTCGTTGGAACGCTGCTGTCGGTCCCGGCCTTCGCGCAGGTGTCATTCAGCGGCGATTGGATCGCGCTCGATGAGGCGGCGAGCATTGGCGCGTCCTATCGGAGCCCGCTTGGGGACAAGGGTTCGATTGTGCAGTCCAACGACGTCATCACTTTTCGGACGGTTGACGGGCGAACGAGGGGAGCAGTTGAGCGGACCTACCGACTCGACGGCTCTGAGACGAGGTATGACGCGACTACTGATGGTGTGACTCGGAGCTACAGCGCCAGCTCACGGTGGATGGGCGCCGCGCTAGTCATCACGACGACAACGGCCGCTCCGAACGGTGGCTCACTGGAGTCGATGGTTACGCTCTCGCTGAACCGACGTGGGCAGATCGAAATGTTGGTGCTCCATCACTTTCCGGAGTCACCAAGTACGCCATACACGCATCGGTTCGTCTACCGCAGGACAGTTTCAAAGTAGCCCACTACCCGGGCGTTCAGCTCGCCTTCGGCGCCCCTGCTCGCCTCAGGATCTTCATGTAGGACTGATCGCTGCTGCGCTTCTCCCAAGCGGCCTTGATGTGCTCGGTAATCTCAGCAAGGTCCTTTTCGACGGTGGACTGCCACAGGTTGCCGTCGCGCTCCTCGAGATTCCAGACAACCGCGCGTGACGAGTTGGAGATTTCCGACGGAACGCGATCGAGATCGAACACAGGGACAAATTCGCGAGTAGCGGCAGTCATTACTTGCGCCGCTCCTTGCGCGTCGCAATCCAGTTCTCGAGATCTCGTCGGTCGAAGTACCAGGCTTTCCCAACCTTAATGACCGGGATTTCGCCTCCGAAGGCGAGGTCCCTCAGCGACGTGTATGGATACCGGTTTCGGCTGCGGCAACATTGGCGCGGACAAGTCGCGAAGCTGCGCCACGTGGTTTTTCTTTCTGGGGAGCGTTGGCAGGAACGGCACTCGAAGTCGACATAAGGGCACACCTTTCGCGTGTGCCATCTGTCGACGGAGCCGTTTGCTCAGCCGGGGCCTCAGCAAGCTTTCGCGTCCGCCCCGACCTTCGCACCTTCGTTCGCCGCGGCAGGATGGTTCAACCGCAGTCAGGGTGCGCCGGCTCGCTGGGGATATGCGCAAGAGACCTCGCACTTCGGGGTCTCACGGACCTACTCCGGCCGCGCCTTCCGGCATTGCGGCCTTCGCTGCTGTACCCACAGAACGAAACGCAACGCTTCGTTCCTGACGTCTCTACTGGGACGTCGGGTGCCGCAACAAATACCACGTGCGTTACGCATCGTCAAAAATCCGTATCGCACGTATCTCTCGTCCTCGGTGGACACCCAAAACCGGCAATTAATCGACACCTCAAAACCGGCAATTAACTGAGGGCGGCCGAGACGTTGACGCGCGCGGCGAGCACGTGATGCTCC
The DNA here is from genome assembly GCA_036503835.1 of Polyangiaceae bacterium. Taxonomy (GTDB): domain Bacteria; phylum Myxococcota_A; class Polyangia; order Polyangiales; family Polyangiaceae; genus PMG-095. Next base: position 2,027 of record DASXWF010000442.1, read on the forward strand.
GCGGGCATGAGCAACGTCTTGGGCGACACGACACGACACCAAATCCTCGCACTGGGCCGTCTGGGCTGGACGCTCTCACGCATCCAGCAGACGACGGGCGTACGCCGGGAAACGATCAGCGGCTACTTGAAAGCCGCGGGGATCCCCGTGCGTGGGCGCGGGCGCCCGAGCGAATCGAGGGCAAAACCGGCAATTTCCCCGCCGGTGGTGTCCACCGACTCTGCTCCGGCGAAACCGGCCATTTCCAACGCCCCGGTGTCCACCGACTCACCTCCGGGCCCGCGCCCCAGTCGTGCGCCGAGTGCCAGCGCGTGCGAGCCGTATCGAGCGCTGATCATCGAGGCGCTCCGGCGAGGCCGCAACGCCATGGCGATCTGGCAGGACCTCGTCGACGACCATGGCTTTACCGCGCGGTATGCGAGCGTGCGCCGCTTTGTCGTGACGCTCCGTGGCACGTCCTCGCCCGACGCGCACGCCGTGATCACCACCGCACCGGGCGAGGAAGGCCAGGTCGATTACGGCGATGGGCCGATGGTGCGCCATCCCCAGACCGGCAAGTACCGGCGCACCCGGCTCTTCGTCCTGACGCTCGGGTACTCGCGCAAAGCGGTGCGTCTTCTGGTGTGGCAGTCGAGCACGCAGGTGTGGGCCGAGCTCCACGAGCGCGCGTTTCGTCAGCTCGGTGGGACGGTACGCGTCATCGTCCTCGACAATCTCAAAGAAGGGGTCCTCACCCCAGACGTCTACGATCCCGCGCTCAATCCGCTCTATCGCGACGTGCTGGCGCACTATGGCGTCGTCGCCCTGCCGTGTCGCGTCGGCGACCCTGACCGCAAGGGCAAAGTCGAAGCGGGCGTCGGGCACGCGAAGAAGACCCCGTTACGCGGGCTCCGTTTCGAATCGCTCGACGACGCGCAAGCGTATCTCGATCGGTGGGAAGCCCACTGGGCCGACACGCGCATCCACGGCACGACGAAACGGCAGGTCGCCGCGATGTTTGCCGAAGAGCAGCCCGCGCTCGGCCCGCTGCCGATCGAACCGTTTCGCTATTACCGCTTCGGGGTCCGCACCGTCCACCTGGATGGCTGTGTGGAGGTCGAGGCGGCGTACTACGGCACGCCGCCAGGCTGGATCGGACGTCGCGTCGATGTGCAGTGGAACGACCTCTTCGTCCGTCTGCTCGATCCCAAGACCGGTCAGCTCCTGCGCGAGCATGTCCGCGCGCCACGCGGCTGGCATCGGATCGCCGACGCTGATCGACCGCGCCGCACGCCGCCAAAGACGGTGGCGTTGCTCGAGGCGGCGATGCGCATCGGACCGTCCGTCAGCACGATCTGCAATCACATCCATCGGCATGAGGCCGAGGCGGGCGTCCGTCGGATCCTGGGTGTCCTGGCGCTCGCGAGGAAACACGGGCCGGCCGTCATCGAAGACGCCGCCAAGGCCGCCCTCGATCTCGGCGTGCCCACGTATCGCTTCCTCCGCCGCTATCTCGAACGCCGGCCACCGGTGCCGCTGTCGCTCAAGCAGGTCGATCCCCTCATCCGGCAGCTCACCCTTTATCGCGAGCTCATCGATCGCACAGGAGACACGCAATGAATCTCATCGAATTGGATCGGGCGCTTCGGCAACTCCGGCTCTCGGGCATGGCCGCCGTCCTGGAAACGCGGCTCCGACAAGCGCAGACCGAGAAAATGGCACCGCTCGACCTCGTGTCGGCGCTCGTGGCCGACGAACTCCGCCGGCGGCAGGACCGCTTGCTCGAACGCCGGCACAAGCTCGCGCGTTTCCGTGATGCCGAGCGCTCGCTCGACACCTTTGATTTTGATTTCAACAAGAAGATGAATCGCGCGCTCGTCTACGAGCTGGCCACTGCACGCTTCATTGCCCAGCGCGAGGACGTCCTCTTCCTCGGTCCGCCTGGCACCGGCAAGAGTCACCTCGCACAAGCGATTGGCCGCGCCGCCATACTGCAGGGCTACCGCGTCGTGTATCGCGAGGCGCACACGCTGCTCGAGGAGCTCGCAGAGGCGACGCTCGCGGGCACGCGCAAGGACCACCTCGCAGAGCTGGCGGTGGTCCCGCTTCTCATCATCGACGATCTCGGCATGCGCAAGCTGGCGCACACGGCCGCCGAAGACCTCCTCGAACTGATCATGCGCCGCTACGAACGGGCGTCGACGCTGCTCACGTCGAATCGACCCGTCGATGACTGGGGCAAGCTCCTCGGCGACACCGCAGCGGTCACCGCACTGCTCGATCGCTTGCTACATCACGCGCACGTGCTCAAATGCGGACCACGGAGCTGGCGGACCAAGGTGCAGACCGATTTGCGCACGGAGGAAGGAACGAAGTAGAACTCACTGGTCTCGGCCGCTCCAAATTGCCGGTTTTGCCCTGTCCACAAATTGCCGGTTTCGAACCGTCCACCGAGGTCTCTCGTATCCGTCGTAACGACGCACCGATCGAAGTAGACGGAGCGGTCGGCTTTTCTGAGTAAACAACGAGGTAACAATCGGGTAACACGTCTGCTGGTACCATTTCCACCCGTATGCACCGTGACCGGAGGGTGTAGTGAGAACTCGTCTGGGCGCCACGCTCTTCGTTCTGATGGGATCCGCCGTGGCGACCGCGCAAGTTCCGTCGACGTCTGCGCAGAAGTTCGAGGTCGCATCCGTGAAACGGAATGTCAGCGGCGCTCCGGGAGGCAAGATCCAAATACCGCCCTTCGGCGGTCCCGTTACCTACATCAACGTGCCCCTGCGCGTCCTGATTCGCGACGCGTATCAGCTCGACGCGTACGGAGAGCGATACAAATTTGACCCGGGACGCTATGTGGACATCATCGGCAACCCGGGCGAATTGGCGACGAACCTGCCGAAATTCGACGTCCAGGGGAAGCCGCCCGACAACACAGAGCCCGATGACCGCCGCGCGATGATGCGTGCGCTGCTCGCCGATCGGTTCAAGCTGCGCGTGCGCCGCGAGATGCGCCAGATGCCCGTGTATGCACTGACCGTCGCCCGACCGGGCCGCCTGGGGCCTAAACTGGCGCCATCGAGGTTCGACTGCCAGCCGTACGTCGCACAGCGCAATGCGGGTCGCGCCATTGAAGAGCCTGTGGACGCGAATGGCGTTGGCTGGTGCAATCCGTTGAACGAGAACGGTCTGATGGTCGCAGGCGTCATGGTTGCGCGCCGCGCGGGGCCAGTGAGTGTGCTGGCGCAGCGTCTGCAACCCTACGTCGATAGACCTATCGTCGATGCCACGGGTCTTCCGGGAAACTACGAATGGGATCTGAGGTATGCGGCTCGACCAGACGCACCAGCCGATTTTCCGACGCTCTTTACGGCGATACAGGAGCAGCTTGGCTTGAAGCTCGAACCGCGTCAGGCCCCCGTCGAAGTGCTCGTGATCGACCATGTCGAGCTACCAACGCCCAACTAGCGCCGTCCCTTTTCTGTCCCTGTCTCCATACAATCCGGCGTAGTCGTCGTACCTGTCGTAGGCGAAACACCGCAATTTTCCTGGCGAACTCGCTAAGTGGCTGTGGCGTAAAGCCCAACGAAAGGCGCCGGATCCAGACTGCAAACCTCCCTCCCCGGTTCAAATCCGGTCGGCGCCTCTGCCAGTGCTGCACCGAGCGGCCATTCGGTGCTCGGCAGCACCACCCAGGCACGGTGTCACACCGGAATGGTCCGCTTCGTACGGTTCGGTTCCCGCGGCACCCGTGACGTCCCGGCCCATGACTTACACCGCGGGCATCGTGAACTACAGCGTGCCCGCGGCGGGCAGTGATCGCATCCCCATAACATCTGGTTACAGATACTTGCTCTCAACACCGTTTGCGGGCCTCCGGCCGACAGTGTGGTGGTGGTTCTGACGGGGCCGAGTACTCGGATGTCGAGTGGTACGTCGCACGTTTTCGAGTCCCCGTCCGTTGCGCAAAGGCATTCACGTGCATTCCGTACAGCGCGTCACGCATTGGCATCGCGCTGCGGCCGGTCTATAAGACGCGGTGACTTCAGCGCATCGCCGTTGACCTTTGAGGCACCGTGTCGGTGTCCATGCGTACTGGAGTCCTTTCGCGATGCAGTGGGCCCCCTGGCCGATGATCGTTGCAGTCGGCTGAGACGTGGAAGCGCACGTGGCATCGACACGGAGGCGCCATGTTGAAGAGAACAACGGCCGTGACGCGAGCAGTTCTGCTACTCGGCACCGCGTTTGCCCTTCGC
>DASXWF010000443.1:0-3865 GCA_036503835.1 Polyangiaceae bacterium
TGTTCGGCTGCACCGCCATGCCGGTGCACATGCTGACCAGGCGCGACAGCTCGGTGAGGTGCTCGGTGACGACGCCGGTCGTGAGACCGAACGAGTCGCGCCTCGTGTGCAGCGCCATCACGACCTCCTCGAGCGCGGCGTTGCCGGCCCGCTCGCCGATGCCGTTGATGGTCACCTCCGCCTGACGCGCGCCGTTCCTGATGCCGGCGAGCGTGTTCGCGGTCGCGAGGCCGAGGTCGTTGTGGCAGTGCACCGAAACGACGACCTTCGCGATGCTCGGCACGTTCTTCATGATCCCCGCGATCAGCGCGCCGAACTCGTCCGGCATGGTGTAGCCGACCGTGTCCGGGATGTTCAACGTCGTGGCGCCGGCGTGGATGACCGCCTCGAGCACCTCGTACAGAAACTCGGGCTCGGTGCGGCCGACGTCCTCAAAGCTGAACTCCACGTCGGGGCAGAGCGACTTGGCGAACGTCACCATCTTCACGGCGCGCTCCACCACCTGCTCCTTGCTCATGCGCAGCTTGTGCTCGCGGTGGATCGGGGAGGTCGCCAGAAAGACGTGGATGCGCGGGTGGCGCGCCACCTTGACCGCTTCGTACGCGGCTCGGATGTCGTTCTCCGCCGCGCGCGCCAGGCCGCAGATCACGGGCGGCTCGCCCGTCTTCCGGCCTTCGACGAGCGCGTTCCCGACGCTCTCCGCGATGGCGTGGACCGCGGCGAAGTCGTCGGGGGAAGCGCAGGGAAATCCCGCCTCGATCACGTCCACTCCGAGCCGCGCGAGCGCCCGCGCCACCTCGAGCTTCTCCTCCGACGTAAGCGTCGCGCCCGGCGACTGCTCGCCGTCGCGGAGCGTCGTATCGAAGATGCGGACGATGTCGGAGGAGGGGCTCGTAACTGGATGGGACATGGGGATGGGTTCTTTCTCTTCTCTTCCTTACCTACGAAGCGGATCGATCTGCGTGCGAACTAGGCTGCCGCGATGCCGCGCGAGCTCGGCGCTTGTTGGATGGCTTTCGCGGCCGACCCGATCGCGCCGCGCGTCATGGCGACCGTGCCGCTCTGCACCATCTCGAGCACGCCGAACGGCTCGAGGATCGTGAGCAGGCCGTCGATCTTGTCCTGGTCGCCCGTGATCTCGACGATCAGCGTGTCGGGGCCCACGTCGACCGCGCGCGCGCGGAACACCTGACACAGCTGCAGCACCTCGCTGCGCTTCTCGGGCGGCGCGCTCACCTTGATCAAGGCGATGTCGCGCACGATGCTCGGCTTCTGCGTGATGTCTTCGACGCTGAGCACGTTCACGAGCTTGTAGAGGTTCGCCTCGATGCGCCGCGCCTTGTCGTCGTCCGCCTCCACGACCACCGTCATGCGCGAAACGCCCGGCTCCTGCGTGCGGCCGACGTTCAGCGAAATGATGTTGAAATTGCGGCGCCGGAAGAGCGAAGCAATGCGGTTCAGGACACCGGGTTGGTCCTCCACGTAGGCCACGAACGTGCGGAGGCTGGGCGGATTCATTCGTCGTCTCCCGTCTCGAAGATCGGATTGTGCGGCTGTGATTTCACGTCGGGCTTGGGCCTGCGGATCATGGCGTGCAGATCGGCGCCGGCCGGCACCATCGGGTACACGCTGTCCTCCTGCTCCACCCGGAAGTCGATGATCGTGGTCTCGGCGGTGTTGCGTGCCTCTTCGACCGCGGCGCGCACCTCGCTGCGCTTCGTCACGCGCAGGCCTTTCAGACCGTGCGCCTGAGCGAGCAGGATGTAGTCCGGGCTCTTGATCGGCGTCGCCACGTAGCGGCCGCCGTAGAAGAACTGCTGCCACTGCCGGACCATGCCGAGGTAGCCGTTGTTGATGATCGCGACGTTCACCTTGATGTTCTCTTGCGAGCAGGTGGCGAGCTCGCACGCGGTCATCTGAAAGCCGCCGTCGCCGGCGATCACCCAGATCTCGTCGTTCGGGCAGGCGAGGCGCGCGCCCATCGCCGCGGGCAGCGCGAATCCCATCGTGCCGGCGCCGCCCGAGGTGAGGAGCTTTCGCGGGTGATCGTGCTTGTAATACTGGGCCTCCCACATCTGGTGCTGGCCCACGTCCGTCACGACCAGCGCCTTGCCCTCGGTGTAGCGCCACAGATCGTGGATCACGTGCGCGGCGAAGAGCCGCCCGCTGTCGGGCAGATCCTTGATGTCGCGCACGGCGCTCTCGCCCTTCAGCTCCTCGATGTGGCGGAGCCAGTCGTCGCAATCCACGCGGCCCACGTTCGGAACGAGCAGCCGCAGGATCTCGCGCACGTCGCCGAGCAACGGCAGATCCACCTTCACGTTCTTGTTGATCTCGGCGGGGTCGAGCTCGACGTGAATCTTCTTCGCGTTCGGGGCGTACGTCTTCAGGTTTCCCGTGACGCGATCGTCGAAGCGCATGCCGAGCGCGATGATCAGATCGGCTTCCTGGATCGCCGTGTTCACCCAGGCCTCGCCGTGCATGCCCATCATGCCGAGCGAACGCTCGTGATGAGCGGGGAAGCCGCCCAGCCCGAGCAGCGTGAGCGCCACCGGAATGTTCGTCTTGCGGACGAGCTCGAGCAAGAGGCTCGTCGCGTTCGCTTCGATCACGCCGTGCCCGCAGAAGATGATCGGCCGCTTGGCGGACTGGATCATCTCGATCGCTTCCTTCAGCTCCTCCGGAAACGGCTGGCGATCGGGCCGATAGCCCGGCAAGCGCACGGGCGAGGGATCGTACTGGTACTCGTAGCTCTGGTTCTGCGCGTCCTTGGTGATGTCGACCACCACGGGTCCCGGACGGCCCGAGCTCGCGATGTAGAACGCCTGCTTGATCGCCGGCATGATGTCCTGCGCGCGCGTCACCAGCAGGTTGTGCTTGGTGATGGGCAGCGTGACGCCGGTGAAGTCGGTCTCCTGGAACGCGTCGCTGCCGATCAGCGTGCTCGGGACCTGACCCGTGATGCAGACCATCGGGATCGAATCCATCATCGCGTTCGCGATGCCGGTGACGAGGTTGGTGGCGCCCGGACCCGAGGTCGCGACCGCGACGCCCACCCCGCCCGACGCGCGGGCGTAGCCGTCGGCCATGTGCGCGGCGCCCTGCTCGTGGCGCACCAGCACGTGCCGGATCTTGGAACCCGGGAGCGCGTCGTACGCCGGCATGATCGCTCCGCCGGGATACCCGAAGACGACGCTGACGCCCTGCTGCTCGAGAACGTTCCAGATGATCTGAGCGCCGGTGAGCTTCTGCGGGCCCGTGCTGGGCGCGGTGCTCGGCGAGTGTCGGTTGGGGTCTGTTGCTGGTGCAGCCACGAAAAGCTCCTTTGGGTCTGACTCGGTCGGAATGTCCGTCGTTACGGTAAGGGCCAGAAATCGAAAAAGCCCCCGAACCTCTCTGGGTGCGGGGGCCGATTCGTCGAAGCGTTCTGCGTCGTCAGTCGGCCGCCGCACCCGAGCTAATAAGAAGCCCGAGGACGGAAAGAACCCCGACGACGACGACCGCGGAGCGCTCGCTGACGATTGGGAACGGGGTTTGGCCGGCGGCCGTCATGAGGTGTTCCGGAAAATTGCTCTCGGAGTCGGGTCCCGTCAAGTTTCTTCACGAGCGAAGCGCCGTTCGCGCATCGGGTTCGCGCTGCGTGCCGGACTTTCTCGCCGTCTTTCGCGGATGGCCCTCATCTTTGGTCATTCCCGCCGCTGCGGATCTGTAAATGATGGAATTGACAAGATAATTTGCTGAGGGGTTTCGGCTGCCTCGCGGCGCAGCTATACCTATCGGAGCTCGTCTCACCGCCAGGCACCTGCCCCTTCCGCGAGTGCTACGCTGGTCCCGCTCGCTTCGAGGCAACTTGAACGCCCCTCAC
>DASXWF010000444.1:0-5129 GCA_036503835.1 Polyangiaceae bacterium
CCTCCAGGCACTGCTCGGCGCGATCGGCCTCGCACGCGGGGAACTCCGCGGGAATCAGACTTTCCGCGAGATCCTCCGCCGCGAGCAGGTAGGGATGAACCGGATCGGGGGAAACGCTCGCGTTCGAGGTGAACTGGCCGATGCGGCCGTCTACGGGGATGACCGCGAGATCCGCCTCGACGCCGAGCGCCGCGAGGACCGTGGCCGCATATTCGGCCTGCGTCAGGCGGGAGAATCCGCCGAACACGCTGGCAGGCGCTCCCGCGCTCGAGCCGCCCGTCCCACCGCCGGAGTTCGTTCCCCCCGAAGCGTTGCTGCTCCCGCCGCTGCCGGTGGAGCCGCCCTTCCCATTCGAACCCTTCCCGCCCGTCGCAGGCATGCTGCCGCCCGAGGCGCCGGAGCCGGTCGCTCCAGCGCCCGATGGGGTCGCACCAGATCCGGGGTTGCCCTCGTCCGAAGGCCCCTGGATGTTGCCGGTGCAGGCCGCCGACAGCAGCACGCCTGCGGCGAGCGGGAAAAAACCTTGGAGATTCATGCCGATTCGCACGCGCGCCCGGGCCCACCTAGTACGAACCTCGAACCCAGCTTCGCGGCTCAACCCGCCGCCGTTCGCTCTAAACCCGCGAAAACGAAGCCCGAGCGTGCCGGCGCCGCCTGCACGCCAGCGCCGCGAGTACCGCGAGCGGGAGCGCACCGGTGCCGGAGGGCACGCCGCCACCCGAGCTCATGCTGCACGTCATGTACTGAGCTCGCGGGCGCTGTGGCGCGACCGGAGCCCCCGGCCCCCCGCCGTGCTCGCTCGCACCGCTCTCACCGCCCGAATCCGCCCGACCGCTGCTGCCGCCCCTGCCGGCAGGCGGACTTCCGCCGGAGCCCGCCGGGTCCGGCTCCACTTGGCCAGCCTGCCCGCCGGAATCCGAAGCGCCGGATTCGCCGCCCGAGGCACCCGCGGAGCCTGTCATCCCGGGGTCCTCTCCTCCGGCTCCCGCCGCCGCCTGCGTTTCACCGCCCTCTCCGCCGCCGCCCGCACTCGGCGCGACGAGCGTCGAGAGTACCAGGGTCGTCACGCTTCGCGCGGAAAGGATGTAGTCGAGGGTCTCGCCGAAATCGATCGCCGCCCGTGGCTCGAGCTCGACCTCGGCGTTCGTGACCCACGGCTCGGCGCGGCCCGCGGAGAAGCCGGCGATCTGGAAGCTCGCGGTCGTGGAGGAGCCCGTCTCGTTGAGCGCGACGATCACGACGCGACCGCTCGCGGGCTCGACGTAGGCAGACGTGTAGATGCCGCCCTCGGGTGTCGCCACGAGCTCGACGCGCTCGAACCCGGGACGAATGAACTTGCTGAAGTGTCCGAGTCCGTACGCTTGCGGCGTGAGCACGCCGTTCTCGAGAAGTCCGCCCCCGCTGTCGGAGACGAGCCACCAGTAGTGGAAGGCATTGACGTTGGCGACGGTCAGATGGCGGTGGATCTCCCGCGCCGTCTCGAGCGTGGCGTCGAGGCCCGTGTTCTTGTCGTAGCTGACCTCCGTTTCCCAGAACTCCTTGTCGTGCTGGGCGGGGGAGGGGTACGCGTAGGGTGCGCCGCCGTACGAATGGACCGCCACGACGCCGATCTCCGCCTTCGCCACGGGATCGGCGAGCAGCGGATCGGCATAGGCGCCGATCGTGTTCCAGTCGATGGATTCCGGCGCGACGAGCAGTGTTCCCGGGCTGTCGCGGCGGAGCGCGGGGCCGAGGTAGTCGCGAATGAACGTCTTGAGCTCCGCGGGGGTGTATTCGCAGGTCTCCCACTCCGCGACCCAGTTCGGCTCGTTCTGCGCCGACAGGGCGAAGAGCGGGACGCCGGCCGCCGCCATGCCCGCGGCAAACCCCGAGAGTCGATCCGCCCACGCCTGGTAGTACTCGGGCAGCAGCGCTCCGCCGTAGTTGTCGGTGCCGCTCGTCTTCCAATTGCCGGGCGGGGACCAGGGAGCGGCCCACACGGCCGCACCCCGCGCGTGGGCGCTCAACGCGGTCGAGAGCTCGGTCGAGGTGTCGGGCGCGATCCGCAGCCGCAAGAGCGAAAGGCCGATGCCGCCATCCGGCGAGAAGAGCAAGTCCGCGACGTCGTCCGTCAGACTGCGTGCCGTCCAGGCGGAGGAAGCTCCGAACCCCGTGATGTGCTGGTGGCGCACGGCCGGGTAGACCACGAGCCTTTCCGAGAGCGCGGACGTTTCCCGTCCGAACTCGGTCTCACGCGGGGCCGAGCCGCAACCCGAGCCGAGCAGCAGGCTCGCCGCGAACGTGCCACCGATGAGCCTCGTCAAGGCGCGCCGGCTCGCCGGGCGTCCCGGTGGGTCGGTGCAGCGCGCGCTCAAAAGTTCGTTTTCAGTCGCACGACTGCTCCGTCCGGGCGCGGCGCCACGCTGGCCTGCACCTGGCGTTCGCTGCTGCCGCCGCCGCCGTCGAGGACGAAGACGAGCGCGGCTCCCGCGAGGCTCGCCGCGCCGACGCCGAGCGAGACGTAGGACAGCAAGAACTTCGAGCCCACCGCGTCGACGTCCTCCGGCGTGCAGGCGGGGCTGCAGGTGGAAGCGTACTCGTTGTAGTCGCTCACGGCGCTCATCCGGAAGCCGATGAAGCCGGCGACGCCGGCGACTCCGATGCCGCCGAGCACGTAGCTCATGACGGGGATCGCGCTCTTCGACTCGGCTGCCGCGGGAGCGGAGCTCGGCGCTTCGCCCGCCGGGGCCTGCTTCTTCCGCGCCAGCGGATCCTCGAAGATTCCCTCGATCACGCGCGCGCGGTCGCCTACGCGGGCGGGCGCCCGGAGCTCGACCCGGCCGTGCCGAGGATGGATGAACACGAACTCGTGCACCCCCGGATCGACCGTGAACGAGCGGCCGGTGATGCGCTCGGCGACGAGCTGCCCGTCCATCTCGACGCGCACGTCGGGGAGCTCGACGCCTCCGGACGTGCGCGCGGCGACGACGAGCGTGGGAATGTCGCGCTCGAGCGAATCGTAGAGCTGCACGCACTCGCGCACGATGATGGCGTTGCACTCGAGCTGGGAGCACGCGAGCGCCGACTCCTTCGCCGCGATGTAGTGCCCGGCGAGCTTGTCGGTCTGCGCCTTCTCGAACGACGCGCCGCATTGGGCTTTCGCGTCCTCGGCCGGAGCGCCGCTCGGGGGCGTGGCTTGCGCGGCGGCCGGTCGCGCGGCGGCGAGCAGCGCGAGCGCGAAGAAAGCCGCTGAAACCGCCGGACTTTTGCGATGAATGCTGTGCATGGCTATCTCACGAAGGCGAGGTCGTCGACCCACACGTCGTAGTCGGTGCCCGGCCTGAACCTGAATTGGACCGAAACGACCCCGTCCGCGGAAAAAGCCGTGGGGATGGGCTCGCCGCCGGACTCGAGCACGAGATCAGCGAAGAGCACGGTGTAGCGTTGCCAGGCCGTTCCGACCTGCAGGTCCTTGAGGTAGTGGTGGTCGCAGGTGGTGCAGATCATGCCGGCCGGATCGGTGCTCTTGTCGGGCAGGACCAGCGTCACGAGCGTGGACACCTCGGCGCGCGCCCAGAAGGTGACGCCGGTGTAGGCGGAAGCGTCGTACGGCCTCTTGGAAGCTTGGCTGCCACCGGCGTTGCTGAGATCGGTGCCCATGCCGGAGCCCCAGGAAAGGAACCCGCTGCCCTTCGTGTGAAGGGCGGCGAGGCTCGCCGTGCCACGCTTGCCGGGAATGGTGGTGACCTCGGCCGCCGAGATCGTGCCGGACCCGTCGCCGTACGGGTACCAGCTGCCGATGCGGCCGCCCGCCGTGCCGATGGTGAGGTTTCTGTCCTCGAAGTCGTCGATCATGTCCTCTTCGAGGATCGCGATGTCCGCGACGCAGTGTCCGTCGCTGCACACGTAGCTGCCGCAGTCGGAAGCGCCGTTGCAGAGGTCATCGATCCGGCAGGGCGAATCGGCGGTGCAGACGCCGCCGCAGTCTCGATCGCTCTCGTCCTGGTTTCGGACGCCGTCCGAGCAGGTCGGGGGCTGGCAAATCTGGTTTTCGCAGACCCCGCTGCTGCAGTCGTCGCCCTCCTCGCAGCGCTCGACGCAGGCTTCGCAATGAGTGCCGCCGCAGTCCGTCTCGGTCTCGTCACGGTTCTTGTAGCCGTCGTCGCAGGTCGGCTCGGCGCAACGTTGGTTCTTGCAGAAGTCCGAGACGCAATCGCTGCCGTGCGCGCAGCGGCGGTCGTTGTCGCAGCGCTCGCAATCGCTCTCTCCACCACAGTCGGTGTCGGATTCGTCCGAATCGCGGTGGCGGTTTTCGCACGAGTCGGGAGGCTCCGGCGGCTCACCGCCGTCGCCGCCGTCGCCGCTGGTACTCTGGGTCCCGGCCATGCTCCCGCCGGAGCCGCCCTTGCCGGAGCCACCGCCCTTGCCGCCGCTCTCGGTGCCGCCGTCGCCGGCTCCACTGTCACCGCCCGAGCCGGTCTTGCCGCTGCTGGTGCCGCCGGTTCCGGGGCCGTCGCCGGTTCCGCTCTGGGCGAAGCCGGCCCAACCTGCGGTGCCGCCCGAGCCTTCGACGTACTCGGCCTTCAGTATGTCGAGATCCGGCATGCAGGCCCAAGCACCGAACACCGCGGCCGCGCAACAACCGATGGATCGCAGGTGTGAAATGGTCATGGTGGGTCCCGCCGCGCCGATGCGAGAAGGACGCTGCTCGTGATGAGCGTGCGTTTCTTCGATCGCGCCGATTTCGATCTTCGAGCGTAGCAGGCAGTATGTCCTACGGCCCGTCGGTTTCGCTATTTTAGGTGGGAAAAAGGCACTGCTTGTGCACGTTCACCGACACGCAGACTCGATGTAGACCGAAGTGCGATTGGGGTCTTGATTCACGCCAACCGAGCGGCGCCCTGCGCCAACAACCCCTGAGTCCCGTTGGCGGGCGCTCGCGTCCGACAGGCACCTTGGCGGCCTCTGTCAGGCCCTCAGCTCCCGCGCTGCCACCCGATCCGAAGAAAGCTCGTCAGCCTTCGCCGCGCTTGATGCCGTACGCCCGGATTTTCTTGTGCAGGTTGGTGCGTTCGACGCCGAGCGCAATGCTCGCCTTGGAGATGTTCCACTCGAAAGCGCGCAGCGTCTCGAGGATGTACTGCCGCTCG
>DASXWF010000445.1:0-2479 GCA_036503835.1 Polyangiaceae bacterium
AGGACGGATACACTTGGGAGACCGACCTGTCGGAGGACGAGACGGGCCTCGGCATCAGCGGCCAGCGCCTGGCCGGTCACTTCGTCACGGATGAGGACGAGGCGGGGAGGAGGCAGCTGGAATTGCGGGTCGAGAGCAACGGCTGCACGTCGGCGCCGCGCACGGTGACGCTCGAGCAAAACGCGCGTTTTGCGGACGTATGTCCGAGGATCAGGGTGGTGAGTCGCTTCGGCGGAGAGCCCATCGCAGGCACTCACGGGCTGCCGGCCGCTTGCCTGGGCAGCGAGTACCGGGCGTCGTTGACGGCCGAGGACGCGTCGCCGTCGAGCGAGTTCCGCGAGGTCTCGTTACCGGAAGGGATCACGTTCGAGCGCAACACGGCGACGTTGGGCGGCGTCGGCGAGGCGAGCGGAGTCGTCACGGTGCAAGTGGAGGACGGCGAGACGCACCGCACGATCGAGCAGGACTTCGAGTTGGAGCTGCGCGAGCGTTGTTGGTTCGCGTACCTCGACTCGGCGACGGGCGCTTCGCGCCTGAACTTGATCGACGCGGTACTCGACAATCGTCGCGGCTTCCCCGCCGGCACGGCCGGCGATCCGGTCAGCGACTTCGAGTTCTCCCCCGACGGGCGCTTTCTCGCCTATCGCACAGGCGCGGATCCTGCGTCACGTCGCCTCACCATCCTCGAGCTTCGCACCTTCCTCGACGCGGTCTTGGACTACGAGTCGGTCACTCGGTACGCGTGGTCGCAGCACGCGGAGGGCTCGAGCATTCTCGCCGTTGCCTACGGAACGGGTGACGCGCGCTACCTCGGTGGCGTCGACGTCACTCGAGCGGAGCGCGACGATTCGTCTCGCACGATCCGCTTCCCGAAGCTCGCGCCGGGCTCGGCGGCGGTCGATTCGCCCCTCACCTGGTATGCCGGTTCCCACGTCGGGTTCCTGAGTCTGATCCAGGTGGTGGAGGAGGACGAGTACTTCAGCCTGTCTCTCGCGTCGCTCGCCGATGCCCGGTTCTTGGATGCGAGATCGGACGACAACATCTACTTCTCGGGAACACGACTCCAGTCCGCCGAGGACGGTCTCTTCCTCGTACCGTCGAGCGCCACCGCCCAGGCGGTGAGCTACCTCCCCGCCGACGGTTCTACGCCCGTCTTGCATCACGACGTGCTGCTCTCACCGAGCGGGCGGTTCGTCGCTCGCAGCGAGGCGGGGGAGCTCAAGGTGTTTCGATCGACGCAGAGCTCGGATCCCGAGCACGAGGGTGTATTCGCCACCAGTGCCCGGTGTGATTCCTTGCTCGCCTGGAGCGCGGGAGACCGCGTGGCGTGTGCGGACTTCAGCGAGCAAGCCAGCCCGCGAATCGTCACGTTCGACGTCGACTACGACGCCGGAGCGCGCGAGTACCGGATTTCGAAGGCCTCGGAAGTCCACGGAAGCTACGAGTACCCCGGCGTCCCTCGCAACGTACGCCAGCGGGTCTTCTCGCCGACGGGCGATCACTTTGCGTTCACGACGGCGGACGCGCTCTACGTCGCGGAGATCGGCTCCGACTCGTCCATCCAGCTGACGAGTCCCGGCGCGGATCTCCCTGCAATGCTCGTCTTCTCCGCCGACGGGACGCGGCTCCTGCAGCACCGTGGCGGCACGTTGGCGCTGTACTCGCTCGAAGGCGTCCGAGACGAGAACCCCTCGCCCATCGCCACCGACCTGCCGGAGCCGTCCCCCTGCGACGAAGACTTCAAGGCCGGCGCCGGGAACCATTGTGGAGAGGTCAGAGGACAAGCGGCGTTTTCTTCGTCGCCCGACGCCAGCCAGGTCGCGTTCCGAACGTCCGAGGGAACGCTGTTGCTGGGCGACTTGAGATTCGAAGATCTCCTGTCCCGCATCGAGCTCACCGACGCTTGCTCCGCGGGCTGTTATGCGGGGGAACGATTCGCCTTCCAGCCATAGTCCGTTCACCAGAAAAGGATCGTCATATGTCGTCATTGTCGTTTGACTTCATGGTCACCAAAATTACCCCCAACGGCCCGACGCTGCCGCGCGCGTTCGTCCTCGAGGTCCAGGGTCCACCCGCCTTCAAGATCGCGGAGCTCACGGTCGTTCCCGCCGCAGCCGCGGCGCCTACGTCGGGCACGCTCGACACGAGCTCGACGAGGGGAGCGATCTTCGCTCGTACGGAGGAGTACGCGCAGCTCGAGGCGAAGCACGAGGGATTCGTGGCAGGCTCGCAATTCAAGCTCACCGTCACTTACACCGTGAAGAATCCCGGCTCGGGCGGGAACCAGCTCTCGGTGCGCGAGATCAGCTGCGGCCGGCTAACGATGGTCAAGAACGCGAGTTAGAGCAGCGCCGGTCGGATTTAGAAGCTCGTCTTCCAGGTCGCGCTGGCCCCGTGCCCGTTCCATTCGACGGAAGCCACGGGCAGCTTCTGCTCGGTTCCGCTCGGGTGAAACAACAGCAGCGACACACCGACCGTG
>DASXWF010000446.1:0-8567 GCA_036503835.1 Polyangiaceae bacterium
CAACCAAACTCCAAATCCCCGTGGCGCTCTTGGCGCTCTTGGCGCTCTTGGCGCTCTTGGCGGCCTTGGCGGCCTTGGCGGCAAAAAAACCCTCGCCGGACGCGAGACGCTTTCAAATCGGAACGACGAAAAAAAACCGGCCGTCTCTTGTGGAGACGGCCGGTTCTGCTCTTCGTCCTGAAAGGTCGGATCAGCCGCCGATGCCGAGCGAGTCGAGGAAGGAGTTGTAGTCCTCGACTTCGTCCGCGTGCACCACGTCGATGCCCGCGTTGAAACGGCTCTCGTCCACCATGTGCGGCGAGATGATGTCCATCGTCTTCTCCACGCCGAGGACCTTCATCGAGTAGAGGACGTACGGGACCATGTAGCCCATGTAGTACTGGCGCTGGGCGTGCGTGGCCTTGATCATGCCGGAGCGCATGTAGCTCAAGGTCTCGGGCTCGAAGTCGAACCCGACGATCGTGACGTCGTCCGCGGTCAGCTCCGCGGCCTCGGCGGCCTGAGCCAGGCGGAAGGTCGGCGAGAACATGCTGAGCATGCCGACGGCGGGGGGATCCGCCGTTTCCAGCGCGTCGGTCATGAACGTCACGTCCTCGACCGCGCCCTCGTCGGTCCAGCTGGTGTTGCGCACGACGGTCGTGTAGCCGGCCTCCGTGAGCACGTCGATCGCACCTTGCGTGCGGTTGAAGCCGTCGACCCAGCCCGCGTCCGTGTTGCCGAGGATGATCACGGTACCGGCGCCGCCGCTCAGCATGCCGGCGAGCGTCTCACCCGAGGTGCGGCCCGCTTCGTAGTTGATGGTGCCGATGTAGAGCTGGCGCTTGGAGGTCGGCATGTCGCTGTCGATGGTGACGACCGGAATGCCCGTGTCGACCAGCTCGTCCAGCTCCGGCGCGACGACCTCGTTGAGCGGCGCGACGCCGAAGCCGTCGTAGCCCTCGTTCTTGCGCTGGTCGAGCAGCTCGACCTGGCGCAGCGTCGCTTCGTCCGGCGTGCCTTCCGCGGGCGCGAGCACGACACCGGCGACTTCGAGCTCACCGAACGCGCGGTTCGAGCCCACCTTGACCGGCTCCCAGTAACCCGAGAGCGCCTTCAGCACGACGCCGAGCTGGAGATCCTGCGGCGCGGTCTTGCCGATCTCGCCGATCAGGTTGTCGATCGTGTTCTCGAGCTCGACCGGCTTGAACTGGCTTTCTCCCACGTCCACGCGGGTCACGGTCTTCTTTTCGGTCGCTTCCTCGGCCCCGCTGCAGGCAGAGAGCGCGAGCGCAAAGCCCGCGACGGTTGAAAAAGTCAGTAGATTGCGTTTCATGTGTTCCCTAATCGGTCCCTTCTCCCGTACGCGCACGCGCGGGCTCCTCAGATGGTGTGTCGACACACGGCCGTGAGAGTCCCGGTGTCGACGAACGAGTCGTTGTTGATGATCCAAGTGTCGAAAATGCTGTATTGAGCAGCACCGTATTTGTCGAAGCGGTACTCCGCGCCGGCGCCGACGTAGCGCACCTCGGTGCCGAGCCTGATCTCGGTGAACGGACCGCGGAGGTCGTGCCAGGTGACCGGCGGTGCGTCCTCGTCGCCGAGCGCGCGGATGTGATCGCGCAGCGCGCGGCCGCGCAAGAGCTCACCTTCGTCGGCGTAGCCGCTCGCGAGCCCGAGCGCGAGCAGCACCACCGCGTCGTAGTAGAAGTTCGCGGCGGGGAACGGGCGATCGCCGTTCCAGTGATTCGCGAAGTGATCCGAGAAGCGGTCCGCGTTCGCGTGCGAACAGACGAGGACGTCGGGATCCTCGGTTTCCAGGCATTCGCTCTCGAGGCTCAGCGAAGGGGAGAGGCCCTGCGTGCCGTTCAGCGTGCCGAACGGGATGTTTTGCAGGAACACATCGGCGCGCAGCAGCGGGCTCAGGTACCAGGCGCCGCGGCGCCCGCCGATCGTCCATTCCGTGGTGATGGTCGAGGCGGAGGCCGCCGGAGCCATGAGCAACGTGCGATCCGCCTGGTAGTCGAAGGCCTGATCGATCTGGCGCGCGTACGAGGAGGCGCCGGCGGGGGCGCTCACCGAGGGCAGTGATTCGCCCGTGAGCGTGCCGAAGTTGCTGAAGAAGTCGCTCGTGAGCGACGAGTTGTAGTCGTCGAGCGTCGTGAGCGCGTTCACCGTGGTCGCGCCGTCGCGATACACGTGCTTGGCCATGGCGCAGCCGAGCTGGCCCGTGGACGGCGCGAGCCGGATCCAGGCACCGCTGTTGCCCGTCTGCTCGATCGACGGCGCGGCGTAGCCCGGGAGCACGTTGATGACATCGAGCCCCTTCACGTCGGGCACGATCGCGTTCGCCAGCTCCGTCTCTTCCGGCCCGATCAGGTAATCGACCTGGTCGGTGTAGAGGAGCTGCAAGAGCTCGTCGAAGCCGCGCTGCGAGCCGGAGTTGCTGTCGCGCGTCACGAGCACGAGCGGCCTGCCCTCCACGCCGCCCGCCTCGTTCACGTCGTCGATCGCGAGCAAGAGCGCCTGCTCGAGGTTTCTGCCGATCGCCGCTTCCTTGCCGGTGAACGGGAGAATCGCGCCGATCGTGATGGCGTTTTCGGGAACCGCTCGCTCTTCGGGAGCACAACCAATTCCGAGCAGCATCAGCGCGAACAGCGCGCTCCGCGGAGCTTTGAAAGGTGACTGCGGCACGTCTTCTCAAACGGCTTCGTGTAAGCTCCGCTTAATCCGAGACATCGAGTTTGGTGGCACACGGGAGCACTCGGCGCGCGCTCCGCACACCTTGTGCTCTCGCCGGAATGCGCGAAGATGCTGCGGCATCCGCTGCCATTCGCAGATTGAGACACGTCGACTCGATCGTCGAGACCCAAGCGCCGGTCGTGCGCTGGCGAATCGCAGGCTTTGCGCGTCGTCGCGCAGCGCCGGTGTCAGTAGGTGTGTTCGACTTCGAGGAAGATCTCGGCCGGAGCGAGCGGATACTCGAAGCCCGAGAAGCCCGGATCGGGGCCGCGCGTGTTCAGTAGGTTCTTCGAGCGCAGCGCGAAGCGCGTCTCGTGACCCGGCACCAGGTATACCTCGCGCGTCGATAGCGAGACGTCGAGCAGGAAGTAGCTCGGCAAGGTGAACTGCTCGCCCCGCGCCAGGCTACTCGCGTCGGCGGAGCGCCGCGGCCCCACGTACATGCCCTCGGCGCCGAGCTGGAGCGGGACGCGCGGAGCGGAGGGCACGGCGAACATCAAGCCGCCGCGCGCAATCCACGGCGGATAGGTCACGTTTTCCGTTCCTACCAGATCGGCGACGTAGCCCTCCTGGCCGAGGTCACGGTAGGACTTCACGAGATCGAACGCCGCGTACGCGGTGTAGTCGTTGTAGTGCGACACGTCGGCGCGCGTTTCCCAGGAGAGGGTGTTCTGCGTCGCGACGTTGCGCGCCGTCTGGTTCACGCCCTGCGGAACGAACTCCGCCTTGTTGATGAGCCAGTTGTAGGAGACCGCGGAGGAGAGGCCGAAGAAGCGGCCCGGCTTCCAGGACATCTGGTACTCGAGCGTGCGAATCACCTGCGGCTCGAGGTTCGGGTTGCCGATCACGTCGCCGAGGCGCAGCGGGTCGGCGTAGCTGAGGTACGGCGAAGGCGCCTTGAACGCGGTTCCGTAGAGGAGCTTCGCGACGAGCCCTTCCGCCCAGCGCGACGTCGCACCCACGCGACCGGTGAGCTGCGTCCCGTAGTCGCTGTGCTTGTCCCAGCGCACGCCGCCGTTCACGCGGAACCAGGGGCCGAAGAGCTCGTAGTTCACGTTGCCGTAGACGCCGTAGTCCACGAGATCGACCGGCGCGGGGTCCGGCTGGGTCTGCGGTACGCGCAGACCCGTGGCCTTGTCGACGCGGTCCGGCACATCGAGCTCTTCGTGGTCGTAGACGGTCTCGACGCCGGCGATCAGGCGCAGCGGCCGAAACGGGCTGTAGCGAAGCTCGAGGTTCGTGTCGACGCCGCGGTAAGCGGTGTGGCGTTCGACGTAGAAGAGATCGCTCGCGACCTCGACCCGATCCGCCGGCAGCACGCCGCCCTGGAAGTAGGTGGTCGAAAGCGAAACATCGAGCTCTTTGGTCGCGTGCGCGAGCACGTCCAGGTTGAGGCGGTACTGCCCGAGCGAGACCACGGTCCCGCGCTCGCGGCCCTGCGAATCGACGCCGTTCGTGAGCTGCGCCCAGTGAGCGAAATCGCCGCCGCGCTGGAGGCCCGACGCGTACCCGCTCAGCACGACCTCGACGGCGTCCGGAACGCGGTAGCCGAAGCGGGTCTGCAAGGCGAGTGAGCGCCGCTCGAGGTTCAGTGAGTAGCGGCGCGTACCGATGTCCGCGGGCAGCCGCGGGTCCGGCGATTCCGGCGGCAATACCAGGCCCGTGCGATCGGCGTATTCGCCCGCCGCGCCGAGCATCAGGTCGAAACGCCCGAAGCGCGTGCCGCCCACGACGTCGAAGGTCCCGCCGGGGTTCGAGGCGCTCATGCCTGCGGTGATCTTGGCGCGGATCGGTCGGACGTCCTCGGGCCGCTCCGTGATGATGTTGACCACGCCCAGGAACGCGTCGGCGCCGTAGAGCGCGGACACCGGACCGCGGATGATTTCGATCTGCGCCACCGATTCGAGCGGGATGAGCTCCACGCCGAGCCAGTTGCCCGAGGTCGAGCGATACGCGACCGAGCGGCCGTCGATCATGACCTTGATGACGCCGCTTTCGGCGCCGAGCCCACCCGTCATGCCGCGCACGCCCGCGTTCGGCAGAATGTGATCGTCGACGAGATAAAACCCGACGGTGTGCTGGAGCGCTTCCGCCACGGTCCGATAGCCCCAGCGCTGGATGTCGGCGCGGGTCACGACGGTGATCACCGCGGGCGCGTCGTCGACGCTCTCGGCGGTCTTCGTGGCCGTCGAGACCTTCACGTTCAGAAGCTTCACGAGGTCGAGATCTTCGACCTCCGCCGCGGCTTCCGGTTCGGTGGCCCGCGCCGGCGAGGCAGAAGCCAGGATCGCGAGGAGCGTGCCGAGTGCGGTGAGTGCTGATTTCATCGAGGCGAAGGTGAGTGGTGGGGGCCTCGTGCTCGGTCTCGAAATGAGCCGAAGAGACACAGTTCGGTCCCAACGCCACCTACGGTCGCTTTCGAGAGAACTTCACGCCTCCTGCGCGGAAATTGACCCGGCGATGGCGGTGGAAGCGCGCGAAAGTGTGCTCGTGTGAGCACGGCACCCGGCGACGCGGGGGAAAATTCGTTCAGGTGATCGCGGGAGCCTCCGGCTCCCCAAGTCCCACACCGAAGACGACCCCCGCGCCGGATTCCGCTATGCTCCGAGCCCTCCGTCGCGATGAAAGAAGCAGACTCGATCCACGGTGACTGGGCGGCGCCTGCCGGCCGCGAAGGTGCGGACCAACCGAACTCGTCCACGACTCCCATCGTGTGGTCGGTGAACGTCGCAGGTAAGAACGTGTTCGACATCTCGCACGTCGATCTCGTCGAGCGCGTTCGCGACGGTCGCTTACCGGTCACGTCCTTTCTGTGGCGCGACGGGATGGAGGATTGGAAAGCCCTCGACGAGTTTCCCGAGTTCGAGGTGCTCGTCGCCGAAGCGAAAGCACACGACAGCGGGCTGCGCTCCAAGCCGGAGGAAGCCACGCCTACCAGCACGGCCATGGTGAGCTCGCCTCCGACACCCACCCACATCGGCCTCGGGGTGCCGGACGCGGCGGTTCCACGCGACGCCCTCGACGACGGCAACGAAGTGACGACGGTCTTCGGAGTCCTCGCCGTGTACGAGCGTCAGGCGCCGACGCTGGAGTTCTCGGCGGCCGCCGAAGAGAACGCGCGGGACGAGGACCCACCCGCGAGCGACCAACTGACTCCGATTCAGACCCCGCGGAAGCGACTCGCGGTGCCGCGCCCGGCGAAGAGCGATCCGCCGCCGCCACCGCGGCCGATGCAAAGGAAGAGCGAGCCACCGCCGCTTCCGCCGCAAATTGCTCAAAGGAAGAGCGAGCCACCCTCGCTGCCACCGCTTCCGGCGCTCCGCAAGGCAGCCGACAAGTCGCCCGCGCCCGTGAGCTCGACTCCCGCGGAGCCGAAAGTCGCCCCCGGCGCGCCCGGGCGCGAGGCGGAGGTGCTCGCTGCCGACGACGTGAGCGCCGCTCCTGCTCCCGCACCGCCGCTCCCGACACCCGCGATTCCCGACGACGTACCTCCGCCGCCGTCCTCCGTCGTCGGCCCGCCGCGCCCGGCGCTCGCGAGCTTGCCGCCGATCATCGTGCGCGAGTCGGTTCCTCCCGGCGAGCTCGTGGCGACTCCCGCTCCGGTGCAGCTCGACGAATCGACGCTCGTGCTCGGCCGGCGCAAGATCCATCGCTGGGTTCCGCTGCGCGCAGCGATCTTCAGCGCCTTCGGCGCGGCGTGTCTGGCGTCGGTGCTCACCTGGCTCATCGTGCGGCCCGTGCGCGCCTTGCGCGCGCAGGCTGCACAACCTCGAGCGACGGCCGCTGCGCCCGCGCCGGCGCCGGCACCGGAGCCCGCCTCGACGAGCACCACTCGCGAACCCGCGGCGGAGGAGCCGCAAGCCGCGGTCGACTCGGCAGCAGGCGAACCGGCGCCCGCAGCAGCGGAGACGGCGGCAGCAAAGCCGAGCGGCGAAGCGAGCCCGTCGGAGCGAAAGCCCGCGAGTTCGCGCGCGCGAAGCACCGCCGCCGCGAAGGCGGACCCCTGGCGGCGCGACAGCTCGGATCCCGGACTCACCGAAAGCGCGAAGTCCGAAGACGCCAAGTCCGCTGAAGCACCAAGCACTGCCCGCGCCGGCTGGCCGTCGAACCCCGGCTTCTGAGCTCGTCCTCTCTCTTCTGAACCCCCGAAATCCTCTGGCGGGCCCTGGCGTCCCTTTGGCGTCTTGGCGGCTAAACGATCCTCCCAGCCACACGAGACGCGTCACAGACCCGTGATCGCTCCGGCGCGCGCCGGCCGCTCGAGCGCGACCCAAGCCGCGATGCTCGGGCGTGCCCACTGTGCGAGCGCGTAGCGGCGGAGGAGCTCGGGCACGGGGTCGCTGTTCGCGATCAGGCGCTGGAGGGCGAAGGCGAGATCGGCGTCGGCAATCGACCACTCTTCGAACAGCTGAGCGCGCCCGCCGGCGAGCAGCGTGCTCGCGATGCGCAGGAGCTTCTCCGCGTCGGCCTGCGCGGCCGGCGAGAGCGGCGCGCGCGCACGCTCGAGAAAAATGCTGCTCGACGGGCGCTCGCGGCGGAGCGTCGCGAGATCGGAGCGGAGCCAGCCGAGCACCTGGCGGGCGCGGGCGCGCTCCGCCACGTCGCGCGGTAAGAGCGCCGGGTACTCGGGCGCCGGTCGAACCTCGTCGAGGTACTCGACGATCGCCAGCGATTCGCTCAGCGTGAAGCCGTCTAGCGCGATGCTCGGCACGCGGCTCGTGAGCGAGCTCTCGGCGTACGCCGCCGCACGCTGCGCGCCCGCCGAGAGGTCGAGCGGGTGGAGCTCGAACGGGAGCCCCTTCTGCTTGAGCGCGACGAAGACCGTGAAGACGAAAGGACTATCGTGCTGGGTTTCGCCGAACAGAGTCAGCATGGTCTTCGTATCCTACACCGCGGAAACTCTTCGAGAGCGCTCCGGCGTCAGCGCTTCATTTCGCTCAGCGCTTCCTTGATCGAGCCGTGCGCGCCGAGGTCGAGCGCGGACACCGCGTCGTTCCCGTCGAAGAGCGTCGCCCGGCCGCTGACCTCGCCCTTCTTGATGCGAGCCGCCAGCTTGTTCACGCGCTCGCTGTCGCCGATCCCGAGCGCCGGACAGCCGCCGGCCGCGCGACACTTCTGGGGAGAACGGCAGAGCTCGGGCGCGTACGCGAGCGAGAGCTGCACGTCCGCGTTGTCGCCGTTCGAAAGCCGCAGCTTGAGCGCCGCTTGATGTTCCGCGGGCACGTGCACCGGCAAGCACGTGAAGTTCCCGCTGCCCCACACCGCCTGATCCGAAGCCGGCTCCGACCAGGCCTCGGGCGGGCCTGCGATGCTGAGCAACGACGACGCGCCGCCCGAGGCTGCCGGCGTCGGCCCCAGGCGCGAGCCGAGCTTCTGCTCGAGCTTCACGAGCTCCGTGTGCAGGCTCTTGTGGAGCTTGCCGTTGCGCACGAGGTGCCCGGACCCCACGAGCCGCACGCTGCCGCCCACCACTTCGATGTCGATGAACGATTTCTGCTTGCTGCTGCTCGCCTTCGCCTCGACCTGGAGGCGGTAACGCGCGGGATCGCTGGAGATGACCGTGTACTTTTCGGCGTTCACGACCTCGAGCACCGCGGCGTAGCGTTCTTGCGGCTCGCCCTGACTGGTGACCTCGTACGTTCGCGCCGGCTGCCAGCGGCTGCAGCTGGAGCTCACTGCGGCCGCGAGCATCACGGCGAAAGCGACGCGCCGGATTCGAGAAGCGAAAGGCATGCAGCCGAGGCTACACCGCAACCCCGTTGCAGGCGTGTATACTGACACCGTGAACCTGCGCCCCGGCACGCGCAGCGCTGTGGCGGGCTCGCTGCTGGCGATTGCCTGGGGGTCGG
>DASXWF010000447.1:0-1550 GCA_036503835.1 Polyangiaceae bacterium
CTACGACGCCGCGCGGCGCGACGCGTTGATCACCGCGGCGGCCGGTGACGACCAGGTGATGTTCGTCGTGGAGACGCTCGCGGGTCGAGTGGTCGTCCTGGATCGGTTGACGGGCGCCGAGCTCGGGGACGTTCCCGCGCCGCCCGACGGCTGGCTCCTGCCCTTCGCCCTGCGCGTGCCGAGGCCGGGACGGCTGGTGGTCCTCGATCCCGGAGGATTTCCGGATCCGAGCAGGCCTGCAGTCGCGCGCATCTACGACTTCGACTATCGAGTGCGCTCGCGCGGCCGGCGTTTCGAGGCCTCGCTCGCGCGCACGGTTCGCTTCGACGGGCTTCCCGTCGTGTTCGGCGAAGACATCGACGTCACCTCCTCGGGAGCGTACGTGATGGCCGAATCGGTCTTGGGCGCGCTCTGGGTCGTCGCGCCCGACGGCACGATCAGCCCCGGCCTGTTTCCCGGAGCCGCGGCCCCGATCGCTCCGCTCGCGCCCTGCACCTGGCCGACGACCCCCACCGTCGGCGGCATCCCTTTCGGGACGGCCGGGAACTTTGCGCCCGGCGTCGTCGCCGTCGCGGAGCGTCAGGGTCAGCTCTACTTCTCGGCGACCTGCAGCGGCGGCTTGTATCGGATTCCGATGTCGAGCCTGACCGATCCGGAGCGTACGCCCGACGAACGCGCGAACGACATCGTCGCCGTTTCACCGCGGCCGCCCGGCGAGGTCGAGACGCTGCACGGCCTGGCCTTCAAGCGCTGGGATCCCGGCCATCGCTTCATCTACGCCACCGATTCGCTCAAGCTCCGCGTCATTCGCATCGACGTCGAAACCGGCAAGCGCGAGGTGCTCATTGGCGATCCGGTGCTCTTCAATTTCCCGGTGAAGCCCCAGTTCCTGCCGCCGGTTGCCGGGATCGCGCCGTTGCTCGTTCCGTCCGACCAGGAGCACCGCTTTTCGCTGATCAACTCCCACATCTCGGAGGACATCTTCCAGCCGCCCTGGCTCGTGACGAAGGTGCTCGTGCACTGAGCGCTCGGACGACGGTCGCGATCGATGGCCGGCAACGACGAGAGGCTTTGGGCGAGGACGGCGCCGCCGGTGTTCAGAACATCGTCTGCTCGAGCACTTGCGCGCGGACCACGCGCCCCGCTTTTGCGCCGATGTGGCTGGGATCGAGTTGGCCGTGCGCGCCGAGGCCGAGCGGCGTGACCCCCTCGCCGTAGCTCTGCGCTCCCGGAGGAAGCACGCTGACCCCGGCGCGGAAGTTTCCGAGCTTGCCGCGCTGGGCGAGGTACACACCGGGCTGCTCGAGGTTCGTGGCGGGGAGGCTGTCGCCGCTCGGAGTCTCGGCGGTGGGATTGTCGGCCTGGAGCTGCGCCTTGGCTTGCTCCGTGTGCTTGAACTTCATCGGCGGCGCGTCGAGGTGGAGCCGCTCGAACGAGCGGACCTTGGTTCCGTTCGGCATTTGCTGCTCGGCCACGAGCTCGACCTTGAGCCTCACGCCCTTGCGTGGCGGGGGAATCCTCGGAGGAGCTGCGCGCAGCTCGACGGCGAT
>DASXWF010000448.1:0-19221 GCA_036503835.1 Polyangiaceae bacterium
CTCGAAACAGCGGCGACAGAGCTCGAGCCGGTCTTCGAACGCGGCGAGCTGCTTGCCGAAGGCGTGCTGATGCACGGGCAGCACGATCAGACGATCGAACCCTCCGACCGCCAGCACGTAGTCCGCCGTGAGCCGGTGCGCGACGTGCGGCGGGTCGAAGCTTCCGCCGTAGACCGCGACCTTCATGGGATTTTCGCTCACGCCTCGACGAGCGAGCCGAACAGCGCGACGCCCCCCGCCACGAACACCAGATCGAACACGCCCATCAGCTGAAAGTAGTCGCCGAGCTCCGTGACGGGAACGCCCCCGAAGAGCTCGCGCGTCGCCGCGACCGCGGCGAGCAGCGTCGGGGCCACCAGCGGAAACAGCACGACCGCCAACAAGAGATCGCGCGCGCCGGTGCGCACCGTCATCGCGCCGAACAGCGTCCCCGAGGCGGCGACCCCCGGTAGCGCGACGAGCGCGATGCTCGCGAGCCCGAGGCCGTAGCGATCCAGCTCGAGCGAGAACAAAAGCGAGGTGAGCGGGATGACGATCGCGGAAATCACCAGCAGAAACCCCAAAATTCCGAGCGCCTTGCCCGTGAAGAGCGCGCTGCGCGAGAGCGGCGCGACGAGCAAGCCGTCGAGCGCCGCCTCCCCCCGCTCCCGCTGCCAGGTCCGGCCGAGCGCGAGGACGGCCGCGAACGTCACCGACAACCAGATCACGCCGGAGGCCACGAGCTTGGCCGAATCGGGACCGCCGAAAAGCGACAGCGAAGCCAGCACGACCATCAGCACCGCGAAGAAGCCGCTCGTGACGACCACCTCCCCGGTGCGCGCCTCGATCGTGAGGTCCTTCTTCAAGACCAGAAACGCCTGCGCACCCCAGCCAGGCAGCCGGCGCGCCACGCGCACCCGCTGGGCCCTCGGGCCATCGCCTGCTGCGCCGTTCATGAGTGGAATGGTAGCGGGTCCGCGGCCGGGAGTGGGGCAGGGAAAGCTCGGGGCTCGGGGCTTTTTTACGTTCTCGAGGGGCAGAACGGCACGAAGGCGTAGTACATAGGCCCCGCCACCATGCCGAGCTTCCGTGTCGAACACACCTTCGAATGCACCCAGACCACGTTCTGGGAAAAGGTCTTTTTCGACCTGGAGTACAACCGCCGCCTCTTCTACGACGAGCTCCATTTCGCGGAGTGGACCGAGCTCGATCGCAAGGACGAAGGCCACCGCGTGACGCGCTCCGTCCGCGCCCTGCCTCCGCTCGCGGATTTACCCGGCCCGCTCAAGGCCGCGATCGGGGAGAGCGCCGGGTACGAGGAGTACGGCGTGTTCGAGCGAGCGACGAACAGCTACACGGCGAAGGTGAAGGCTACGTCTTTGCTCGGCGACAGGGTCGCGGTGGAGCTCGCGTTCAACACCGAGCCGCTCCCCGAAGACCGCTGCAAGCGCATCGTGAACGGCTCGGTGAACGTGAAGGCCTTCATGATAGGTTCGCTGATCGAGCAGCGAATGATCTCGGACCTCAAGCGTTCCTACGAGAAGAACGCCGTATTCACCAACAAGTTCGTCGCGGAAAAAGGCTGGCGCTGAGGGTTTGCGACTCGCGCCGAGCGCGAGTCGCGCTCAGCTCTTCGCGGCCGCTTTCTTCGCGGGCTTCTTCGCCGGAGCAGCCTCGTCCTTCGCCGCCTTCTTGGCGGGAGCGGCCTTGGCTTCGGTCTTGGCTGCGGGAGCGGCCGCCTTCTTCTTGGCGGCGGGCTTCTCGGCCGGCGCCTGGCTCGCGCGCTTCGACGAGCGCGAGAGCGAGCGGTGCAGATCGAGCAAACGCGGCAGCGGATACTTGCCGAGGCTCGCCGCGTAGTCCTTGTCCTTCGTGCGCTTGGCGAGCTCGACGATCGCGCTGACCAACTTGTCGCGCGTTCCGAAGCGCTCCTTGGCGTCCGCGAGGACGTCGTGGAGGCGGATGAGCTTCGCGTTCGAGACGCGGGCGAGTCCCTTCACGCCGTTGACACGATCGATCCAGAGATCGCCGGTGGCGAGCTTCTGGACGGCGGCGACGAGCTTTTCCTTGCTCTCGAAGCGTTTCTTGGCGGCGGCGAGCGGGGACTGAGTCATGGTTCTATTCTCGGGTGGCCGCTTCTAGCAGCGAGCGCAGAGCCTAGCAACGGGCACGGTTTCAGTATCGGTAAAATCCTCGGCCGCGGGTACCGTGGCGGGCTCGCGAGCGCCCTCGTGACGCAGCCGTCGGCCGGTGGTAACGCGCGGCGCGATGAAGCCGCGTCTGCGTTTTGCGCCCTCTCCCAGCGGTTACCTGCACATCGGTGGCGCGAGGACTGCTCTCTTCAACTGGCTCTGGGCCAGAAATCAGGGCGGCGTCTTCGTGATGCGCGTCGAGGACACCGACCAGGAGCGCAGCAGCATCGAGAGCGTACGGGCGATCCTCGACGCCTTCCGCTGGCTCGGGATCGACTGGGACGAGGGCCCCGAGGTCGGCGGCCCGCACGGCCCGTACTTTCAGAGCGAGCGCAAGGCCATCTACCGCGAGCTCGTCGAGCGCCTGATCTCCGAAGGCAAGGCCTATCGCTGCTACTGCACCAAGGAGGAGCTCGATCGCGCCCGCGAAGCGCTCAAGCAGAGAAACCCGAAGGCGCAGTTCGTCTACCCGGGCACCTGCCGCGATCGCAAGGACCAGCCGGACCTCCCGTACGTCGTCCGTTTCAAGACGCCGCAGACCGGCAGCACCGACTTCGTCGACAAGGTGTTCGGCGCCGTCAGCACGCCGAACTCGGCGCAGCAGGACTTCGTGCTCGTCCGCACCGACGGCTACCCGCTCTACAACCTGGCCGCGACCATCGACGACCACCTGATGGAAATCTCGCTGGTGGCGCGGGCACGCGACCACCTCGGCAACACCCCGCAGCAGCTCTTGCTTTACCGCGCCTTCGGCTGGGAACCGCCGGAATTCGCGCACTTACCGATGATGCTCTCGCCGAAGGGCGAGAAGCTCAGCAAGCGCCACGCCGACGTCTCCGTCCAGGACTACCGTGCGCGCGGCTACTCGCCGGCCGGCGTCCTCAACTACATCGTGCGCTTCGGCTGGTCTTCCGGCGACCAGGAGATCTTCGGCCGCGACGAGCTCGTGCGGCTGTTCGCCTGGGATCGCGTGAACAAGAGCGACGGGAAATTCGACGAGAAGAAGTTCGCCGACGTCGCCTTCGAGCACATCCGGCGGAACGAGCTCACGAGCCTCGACGAGTACGCCGAGAACGTGCGCGCGTTCCTCGCGGAGCGCGGCGTCGCGGACGTCGACCAGAATCTCCTGCTCCGCGCCATCCCCGGCGTTCGCGACCGCGCCCGCACCTACAAGGACGCCGCCTTCGATCTCGAATTTTACTTCAGGGACCCGCCGGAGCTCGACCCGAAGGCGCGCGACAAGTTCCTGAACCCCGCCGCGGCGGCCACACTGGTCGAGTTCGCGCAGCTGCTCCGGCCGCTCGACACCTGGCAGAGCGAGCTGCTCGAAGCCGAGGCGCGCGCCTTCTGCGAGGGGCGCGGTGTCGCCATGAAGGACGTGGCCCAACCCGCGCGGGTCGCGCTCACCGGCCGCTCGGCAAGCCCGCCCCTGTTCGAGGTGATGGCGGTGCTCGGCAAGGAACGCTCCCTCGCCCGGTTGGAGCGCGCGCCGGGGCTCGTTTCGAGCTGAGCCCGTCGGAGACCCCGTCCACCCCACCCTCGTGTAGGCTGCGCCACCCCAAATGAGCCCGACGCCGGTGCTGCCGCTGCCGCTCACTCGGCTGGGCGAGCCGTCGTATTTCGAGGCGATCCTCAACTATCCGCCGGTGAAGGCGCTGCTGCCGATCCCGATCCTGATCGCGCTCGCGCCGCTCGTCTGGTGGTTCTTCCGCGACACGTGGCGCGAGGTGGACGCCGAGGCGACGGCCGCCCGCAACCTGAACGCGCAGAGCTACGACTTTCGTCCGGCCGCGTGCCTCGGGATCACGGCCATCGTGCTCACCCTGCAGGAGTACTACGGCGGCCGCCAACTCTACGACAGCTGGCTCCGGCCGCTGCTCCGCGAGCTCGACGCCTCCGGGCACACCTGGCTTCGCACCGCCCATTTCGACGAGCTCTACGGCTACGGCTGGTGGGCGTTCTCGCGCGTCCTCGGCTACGTCCTCGTGCCGCTGCCGCTCTGGAAGCTCCTCTTCCCTCAGGACAGCCTGCTCGACATGGGGCTGCGCGCGCGGGGCTTCACGAGCCACCTCTGGATCTACGGCCTCTGCCTCGCTTTCGTGCTCCCGGCGATGCTGCTCGTCGCGAGCCAGCCGGACTTCGGGACCTACTACCCATTTTACAAGGGGAGCTCCCGGAGCTGGGGCGACCTGCTCATCTGGGAGGCGATGTACGGGGTGCAGTTCTTCGCCCTGGAGTTGTTCTTCCGGGGCTGGATCCTCGGCGCGCTCCGCCCTTCCCTGGGCTCCGCGGCCATCTTCGCGATGGCGGTGCCCTACTGCATGATCCACTACGGCAAGCCCTACCTCGAGACGAACGGCGCCATCGTGGCCGGCATCGTGCTCGGCTCGCTCGCCATGCGCACCCGCAGCATCTACGCCGGGTTTCTGGTTCACATCACCGTCGCCTACTCGATGGATTTCCTGGCCCTGTGGCGCCGCGACGCGCTCCCCACCGTCTGGTGGGTCGCGGGGTAGCGTCTCGAACCCTCCGGGGCTGGGGAGACGAGACGGAAACCGAACGCCGCCCCTGCGGGTTGCCGGTCGCATTGCGCGGGAGATCCGCTATAGTGCGCCCGTGCGAGCGAGCGCAGCCTGCGCCCGCGCGTAGTTGTTACGAAGCAAAGCGGACACCGAGAACATCGCCTTGACGATCCACGGCGGCAAACTGATGGCCTCCGCTCTCGACGCTGCTCTCGACGTGTCACGACACGCGCAGAGCACGACGGAGCAACCACAACAACCCTGGACCCCCGATCGGAGCGCGCAGCGCTACCAGATCACCGGCTGGGGTACGCCCTACTTTCAGGTCAACGCGCGCGGCCAGGTGGAGGTCACGCCGGATCCGGATCGCCCTCAACAGGCGATCAACCTGCACGAGCTCACGCAGGAGCTGCGCGCGCGCGGGCTGGAGCTGCCGCTCCTGATTCGTTTCTCCGACATCGTCCGCGATCGCATCAAGCGCCTGAACGAAGCGTTCGCCAAGGCCATCGGCGAGTACGAATACCAGGGCACCTACCGCGGCGTGTACCCGGTGAAGGTGAACCAGCAGCGCCACCTCGTGGAGGAGATCGTCCACTACGGCCGCGCCTGGAACTTCGGGCTCGAAGCCGGCAGCAAGCCCGAGCTCCTGATCGCCCTCGCCGCGATGCAGGACGTCGGCGGCCTCATCATCTGCAACGGCTACAAGGACCAGAAGTACATCGAAACGGCTCTCGTCGCGCAGAAGTTCGACAAGACCGTGATCGTCGTGCTCGAGCGACTGGAAGAGATCGACATCGTCTTCCGCGCCTCCGAGAAGGTGGGCATCAGGCCGATCCTGGGCGTGCGCGCGAAGCTCACCACGCGCGGCGTGGGCCGCTGGGCGGACTCCGCGGGTGACCGCGCGAAGTTCGGCCTGACGACGTCGGAGATGGTGGAAGTCGTGGACCGCCTCTCCGAGCGCGGCATGCTCGACTCGCTCCAGCTCCTCCACTTTCACATCGGCAGCCAGATCTCCAGCATCATCCCGATCAAGAACGCGATGCAGGAGGCGTCGAACATCTACGTCGAGCTCGCGAAGATGGGCTGCAGGATGGGCTACCTCGACGTGGGCGGCGGGCTCGCCGTCGACTACGACGGGTCGAAGACCGACTTTCACGCGTCGAAGAACTACCAGCTCGAGGAGTACGCGGCCGACGTCGTCTCGCACATCCAGGCCGCCTGCGCCAAGGCGGATCTGCCGGTCCCGACGCTCGTGAGCGAGAGCGGGCGCGCGATCGCCGCGCACCACTCCGTGCTCGTGCTGGAGGTCGTCGGCCGCAGTCACGTCCGCTTCGGCGATCCGGAAGAACCGCGGCCCGGCGCGCACCGGCTCCAGAAGGAGCTCTTCGACGTGTTCTGCGGCATCCAGCCGAAAAACGTGCAGGAGAGCTACCACGACGCCAACCAGGCCAAGGAAGAGGCGCAGAGCCTCTTCAAGTACGGCTACCTCTCGCTGCGCGAGCGCGCGCAGGTCGAGCGCCTGTTCTGGAATTGCTGCGAGAAGATCCACCACACGCTGCGGCGCCTGAAGTTCGTGCCGGAGGAGCTGCAGCACCTCGACCGCAATCTCTCCGCCATCTACTACTGCAACTTCTCGCTGTTCCAGTCCGCGCCGGACATCTGGGCCATCGATCACCTGTTCCCGATCATGCCCATCCACCGGCTGGACGAGGAGCCCACCGTCTCCGCGACGCTCGCCGATCTCACGTGCGACAGCGACGGCATGATCGACCACTTCATCGACGTGGAAGACGTGAAGAGCACGCTCGCCGTCCACACCCTGAAGGACAACGAGAGCTACTTCCTCGGCATGTTCCTGAACGGCGCGTACCAGGAGATCCTCGGCGACCTCCACAACCTGTTCGGCGACACGAACGCCGTGCACGTCGAGCTCACCGACACGGGCTACCAGATCGGTCACGTGATCAAGGGCGACAGCGTGTCCGAGGTGCTCCGCTACGTGGAGTATCAGCCCGAGAACATGGTGGAAGCCGTGCGCCGCCAGGCCGAGCGCGCCGTGAGTCAGGGCCGCATCACCAACGAGCAGATGCGCACGCTCCTGCAGCACTACGAAGAGTCGCTGCGGAGCTACACGTACCTCACGGACGACTGACGCCTGCCGGCGGCGACGCGGGTCATCCCTGGCCGCCGCGCGCCGCCACGATCCGGAACGACAACCGGCGAGAAAGCGGCGGATTCCGCGCGACGGGCTTGTCGCGGGGACCCGGGCGGACGAACATCGTCCTGGATGTGGTGGCGGACGCGCCTCGGCCTGGCCCTCACCGGCGCGCTCGCCGGCTGCACCCCCGTTCGAGGAGCGGACCAGCGCGACGATCGCTCGCTCGCGCGCGCCCGCCAGGCGCTCAGCGCTCACCAGGTCGATCTCGTCGCTTCCGACGGCGCCGCGAACGACGACTTCGGCTACAGCGTGGCGCTCTCCGGAAATCGCGCGGTGGTCGGCACTCCATGGGTCGACGACGAGCGCGGCGCCGCCTACGTATTCGTTCGCGAGGGCGGCGAATGGACCGAGGAGCAGCGGCTCGTACCCGATCCGCCGGTGGACCTGGACTGGTTCGGTCTCAGCGTCGCCATCGACGGCGATACGGTGATCGTCGGCGCTCCGCAGCGGCTCGACGAGAGCGACAACGCCTGGCCCTCGGGTCGCGCCGTCGTCTTCGAACGCGAGGACGACTGGGTACAGAAGGCCGTGCTCACGAGCTCGCCGCGCCAGGCCAGCGACTGGTTCGGCTACTCGGTGGCGCTCGCGGGCGACGCGGCCGTCGTGGGTGCGCCCTTCTACGATGTCCAGAACGGCGCCCGCGACCAGGGTGCCGCCTTCGTCTTCGAGCGCTCCGGCGGCGCCTGGTCACGCACCCAGGGCTTGACCTCGGCCGACGGCGCCCTCGGAGACACGTTCGGACGCGTGGTCGCGATCGACGGCGACATCATCGTCCTCGGAGCGCCGCAAGACGACGAGGGTCTCGCCACCGATCGCGGCTCCGCGCACGTCTTCGTGCGTTCGGGAGCGTCCTTCCTCTTCGAGCAGAAGCTCACGGTGGCTGGCGACGGCGCGACCAAGTTCGGCAGCGACGTCGCCGTCGCGGGCACGTCGCTGATCGTCACGGCCGGCGCCGGGACGGGTGGTGCGCACGTGTTCGAGCTCTCGGGCTCGAGCTTCGAATGGCAAGCCGAGCTCCTGACGCTACCCGGCACGCCGTGGGAGGACGTGCCTCCGAGCAGCGTCGCGCTCTCCGGCAACTCTGCGCTGGTCGGCGTCGCCTACGACAAGGCGGGCACGAGCGTCACTCAGGGAGCCGCCTATCGCTTCGTACGCGACGGCTCGCGCTGGTCCTTCGGCGAACGCTTTCTCGACGAGAACGAAGGCGCGAACCGGCTCTTCGGCACGAGCGTCGCCTCGTCGTCCACGACCGCGCTCGTCGGCGCGCCCGGCGACACGGTCGGTGAGAACACGGCGCAAGGAGCGGTCCACGTGTTCGCGCTCGAACCCGCGCCGCCGGGTGCGGGCGGTGCGGCAGGCGCGGGCGGCGCAGCGGGCGGAAATGTCGAAGCGGGCGATGCCGGCGAGGGCGGCGCGGCTGGCGAGGCGGGCGCTTCCGGAGGCACCGCGAACGGGACCGCAGGAACGACGAGTCAAGGTGGTGAGGACGACGGAAGCGGCGCGCAAGGCGGCAGCGGGGGCGAGACATCGACAGTCGGAGGCAGCGCGAACGGCGCTCGTGGCGGCACGAACTCGGGAGCGAGCGCGGGGGCACCGGGCTCGAGCGGTGTGAGCGGTAGCGCCGGCGGAGCCGGAATTCACGGCGGCGGCGAGACTGCCGGCGAGAGTGGAGGTACTTCCGATCCCGGGCGCGCGGACGCGGGGGCATCCCGCGAGAGCGAGGGCTGTGGCTGCCGAGTCGCACCGCAGCGGGAGGGCGGGCTCGAGGCTGCGTGGTTTCTGGCGCTCGGCTGCGCGCTCCGTGCCCGGCGCCGCAAGTCGCTTGGCGTGTCGCTGGAATACGACTTACGGAAGCGGCGTTTTCAGCGGCGATGACGGGTTTTCTTGGACGGGGCGGCGAAGCGCTCGCTATCATTGGTAGCTGGATGCTTTGCCGCACCAGGGGTCGCCCGCCGAATGAGCGCCGTGTTGCGCGCGGGCTGGGGCTCTCGACGCTCGCGCTCGCCGGGCTGTTGCTCGCCGGCTCGAGCCACGCGGACATCTACAAGACGGTCGGCCCCGACGGCGTGATCAGCTTCACGAACACGCCGAAGAAGGGCTCGAGCCTGGTCGTGCGCTCGGAGGACCGCCCGCCGGTGCGCATGCCCGCGGACGCCTCGGCCGCGCGCTTCACTCGCTACGACGAGCACATCCGCCAGGCCGCCGCGCTCTACCAGATCCCGGAAGAGTTGATCCGCGCGGTGATCCGCGTCGAGAGCGATTTCGACCCGCGCGCCGTCTCGCCCGCGAACGCGCGCGGCCTGATGCAGCTCATCCCCGCAACGGCCGAGCGCATGCTGGTCACGGACGTGTTCGATCCGCGGCAGAACATCTTCGGCGGCGTGCGCTACCTGCGCGTGCTCGCGAACCTGTTCAACGGCGACATCGAGCTCACGATCGCCGCGTACAACGCCGGCGAGAACGCGGTCATCCGCCACGGCGGCATCCCGCCGTATCCGGAGACGGTGGAGTACGTGAAGCGCGTGCTCGGCAACTACCGGTACTACCGCGCCGCACGCTGAAGCTCGCGGCCCGAGCTCAGCGGCGCTTGCGCTTGTCGTCGCGGTACTGCGCGAGCGCCGCTTCGAGCTCGGCCTGCACTTTGTCGACGAGCTCGGGCGGCTCGACGGCGCGCGCTCGCCCGCCCCACTCGAGCACCCAGCTCACCACCGGGTTCAGGTTGCCCACGGTCATGGCGAGGCGAAGCCCGCCGCCCGCGATGCTCGACAGCTTCTGCGAAGCGTGGACGGTGCGCATCCGCACGTACTCGGCCGCCTGAGCGTCGAATTCGATCACGACCTTGTGCGGCGTGGTGTCGCGCCAGATGCCGAACTCGCCCTGGAAGTAGCTGTCGACCATGAAGTCGTCGGGGAGCTCGAAGCGATCGGTCACGGCGCACTGGGTGTCGCGCATGCGGTCGAGCACGAAGGTGCGGATCTCGGCGCGCTCGACGTGGTAGCCGACGCAGTAGATCGAGTCGCGGTGCAGGACGAGCGCGTAGGGGTGAATCGTGATGCGCTCTTCCTCGGAACGCGTCGCGCTCCGGTAGAGCAGGCTGAGCGGGCGCAGGTCGGAGACGGACTGGAAGAGGTCGTCGAGCTCCTCCGTCTTCTGCGCGTAGTTTTTGGGGGCGTGCGGCAGGTACAGGAAGCGTTGCTCGAGCTTGGCGTCGGCGAGCCCGGCGTTCGGGCCGCGGCCGGGGCGCTGGGCGACGGCGAGCAGCCGGCTGATCGCCATGTCGACCTCCTCGAACAGGGCGGAGCCACGCATGGGTTCGAAGACGCGGCGCGCAGCGAGCAGGGCGTAGGCCTGGGTGCGGCGGAGCTCGAGCTTGCGCGGGATCTCGTTGGAGCGGAGCCGCCAGAGCAGTTGGCCGCCGGGCTTGACGGGCGCGCTCTCGAGGTCGAATTCGCGCTCCATCTCGACCATGTAGCGGCGCATGGTGCGCACGGTGACCCCGAGCGCGTCGGCGAGCTCGTAGAGGGAGAGTCCCTTCGGGTGACGGCCGAGAATCTCGCGCAGCCGATCGAGCCGGCGGTGCTGGGTGAACTTTCCGGGGGGCCGGCCGCGTTCCACGACCGGGTACTAGGTTAGTCTGGGCGCCGTGCCAAGCCCTGCGCCGAATGCGGTCGAGCTCATCATCCGGAAGCGCGACGGAGGGCGGCATCCCGCCGCCGAGATCGCGGCGCTGGTCGCAGGTTTTTTGGAGGGGCGCGTTCTCGACTATCAGATGAGCGCGTGGCTGATGGCCGCGCTGCTCCGCGGGCTCGACGACGACGAGACCACTGCGCTCACGAAAGCGCTCCTCCATAGCGGGAAAACCTTGTCGCTCGCCTCCGTGCGCGCGCCGAAGATCGACAAGCACTCGACGGGCGGCGTCGGGGACAAGCTGAGCCTGTGCCTGGCGCCGCTGGTCGCCGCTTGCGGCATCGCCGCGCCGCTCGTCGCCGGCCGCGGACTCGGGCACAGCGGCGGCACGCTCGACAAGCTCGAGGCCATTCCCGGCTATCGCGTCGATCTCGACGCGCGGAGCTTCGCGCGGGTGCTCGGCAAGGTGGGCGCCTCGATCATCGGCCAGACGCCGGAGCTCGTGCCCGCCGATCGGCGCCTCTACGCCCTGCGCGACGTGACCGGCACCGTCGAGTCGATCCCGCTCATCGTCGCCAGCATTCTTTCGAAGAAGCTCGCGACGGGCAGCGACGGCCTCGTGCTCGACGTGAAGGCCGGCCGCGGCGCGTTCATGAAGGACCTCGAAGCGGCACGCAGGCTCGCGCGCGCGCTCGTCCGCACCGCGAGGCAGGCCGGACTGCCGACGGTCGCGCTCATTACCGACATGAACGTGACGATCGGCAGGACGATCGGCAACGCGCTCGAGGTGCGCGAGGCGATCGCGGTGCTGCGCGGCGAAGGGCCGAGCGACACGCGCGAGCTCACGCTGCTGCTCGGTGAGGAGATGCTGGTCATGGGAGGTCGGGCTCGGACGCGCCCCGAAGCGCGGCGCTTGCTCGAGCGCGCGCTCGCGGACGGCTCCGGCTTCGAACGCTTCGTGCGCCTGGTGCGGGCGCACGGCGGCGACACGAAGAGCGTCGAAGCGCCGGAACGACTGCCGAAGGCGCGCGTGAAGCTGCCCATCGTCGCGCCCCGCTCCGGCGCGCTCGTAGCCGCCGATCCGCTCGAGCTCGCCTGGGTCTCGCTGGCCCTGGGCGCCGGGCGAACCCGCGCCGACCAGAAGGTGGATCCCGCGGCGGGCGTGGAGCTCGCGCGGGTAGTGGGCGAGCGCGTGGAGAAGGGTGAGCCGCTCGCGTTCCTGCACGCGCGGACTCCGGAGCTCGCCCGTGCCCAGAGAGCCCGTGCGCTCGCGGCCTTCCGCGTCGGCGGGCGCGTCCCGCCGCGGAAGCTCCTGCTGGAACGCGTCACGCGCTGAGCCGCCGGCCCTCCGAAGCCACGCGCAACTTCGTACCAGACAATCGCGCCGAAATGCGCGAAACTGCGGGGCCGATGGCGCGACTCGTCGTGGGTACGGGTTTGTACGGGAGATGTGACCAGATTCCGAACGTCGGTCACGTGGCGCACTACTTCTTTCACATGGGCTATAGCCCCCTCGTCCCGCTGAGATCCGTATTCGTGCTCGACCAGGACGAGAGCGAGATCAAGCTGCCCTTCTCGTTCAAGGCGATGCTGTTCGGATACTTTCGCGCCTTTCTGCTCTGGTGCGCGTTCGTGACCGCGCTGGTCGCGTTCTTCGCGCTGGCCGGCCCCGTGACGCTCAACCTGCCGTCCGGGCCCGTCGAGCTCACGAGCACGATTGGCTACCTCGCGATCGGCGGCGTGGTGGCGATCCTCGTCGTGCTGGTCTTGAGCTACCTCATCGCCCGGCCTTCTCAGGCACGAACGCAGCAGCTGATCGCGACCCTGCGTCAGGCCGGGATCCAGGTTTAGTACCGCTCGTCAGTGAATGCGCTGTCCGGGCTCTGCCCCGCTGTCCGGGCCGAGCAGGAAGATCTCTTTCTCGCCAGGTCCCGCGGCGATCACCATGCCCTCGCTCGTGCCGAACTTCATCTTGCGCGGGGCGAGGTTCGCGACGACGACGACCAAACGACCGACGAGATCGGCCGCCGCGTAGGCGCTCTTGATGCCGGCGAACACGGTGCGCTGCGGCGCGCCTTCGCCGAGGCTCAGCGTGAGCTTCAAGAGCTTCTTGGCCTCGGGAATTTCTTCCGCCGCGAGGACGCGGGCGACGCGCAGATCGATCTTGGTGAAATCGTCGATGGTGCACTCCGGCGCGAGCGGCTCCGCGGCGAGCGGCGATACGACGGCGGGTGCCGCCGCGGCGGCCGGTACCGGTGGCGGACGGCTGAGCTCGTTGCTGCGCGCCGTGGGCGCGCCGGCCGAGTCGGGCGGCGCATGCGCCGCGAGCAGCGCCTTCACCTGCTTCGGATCGACGCGCTGGGCCAGGTGCTGGAAGCGCCCGATCTTGCTGCCGAGCACCGGCTTCTCGGCCTCGGTCCACTCTCGGAGCGGCACGCCGAGGAGCTCGGCGCTCTGGGTCGCGAGCCGCGGCAACACCGGCGCGAGGTAAAGCGCGATCTGCCGGTACAGGTTCAGGATCACCGTGCACACGTCGCGGAGCTCGTCCGCGCGCTCGACCTGCTTCGCGAGCTTCCAGGGCTCGGCGCGGTCCACGTATTCGTTGGCGCGGTCGGCGAGCGCCAGGATGGTGCGCATGGCGCGGGCGTAGTCGCAGGCTTCGTAGGCGGCGGCGATTTCCTCACCCGCCTTCGCGGCCTGTTCGAACAGGCCGCCGTCGTCCGGATAGCGCTCGGAGAGCCCCAGGGTCTCCGCGAAGCGGGCGCTGCGGCTCGCGAGGTTCACGACCTTGCCGACCAGATCGGAGTTCACGCGCGCCGTGTACTCGTCGAAATCGAGATCGAGATCGTCGATGCCGCTCGAAAGCTTGCTCGCGAGGTAGAAGCGGAAATGAGCGGGATCGAGGTACTCGAGGAAGGTCGAGGCCTGGATGAAGGTCCCGCGCGACTTCGACATCTTCTCCCCGTTCACGGTCAAGAAGCCGTGCACGTGGATGCGCGCCGGGAGCGGAAAATCCGCGCTCTTCAGCATCGCCGGCCAGAACAGCGCGTGGAAATAGGTGATGTCCTTGCCGATGAAATGCACGATCTCGGTGTCGGGCGAGCGCCACCAGTCGTCGAAGGACTCACCGGATTTTTCGCACCACTCGGCGGTCGAGGCCATGTAGCCGATGGGCGCGTCGAACCAGACGTACCAGTAGTGGCCGGGCGCGTCGGGAATTTCGAAGCCGAAGTAAGGAGCGGGCCGGGATACGTCCCAGTCGCGCAGCGGCTCGTTCAGGAAGTGTCCGGCGAGGTAGTTCGCGACCTCCGGCTGGAGGTGGCCCTTCTCGCGCGTCCAGGCCGCGAGAAAATCGTGGAGCTTCTCGATCTGCACGAAATAGTGCCGCGCGCTCTTCACCTCCGGGCGCGTGCCGCTCAGGGTGCTCACCGGATCCTTGAGATCCCCGGCGGCGTAGGTGCTGCCGCAGCTCTCGCAATTGTCGCCGTACTGATCCTTCGTGCCGCAGCGCGGACAGGTGCCCTTCACGAAGCGGTCCGCGAGGAACACGCCCGCCTTCGCGTCGAAGAGTTGCGTCACGTCGCGGTCGGCGACGAGACCCTTCTGGCGCAGGGCCGACCAGATCTCCGCGCAGAGTGTGCGGTTGTGGGGCGAGTGCGTGCTGCCGTAGTGATCGAACTGGATGTCGAAGCCGGCGAAGTCGCGCTCGTGCGCGAGCTTCATCTCGGCGATGATGTCCTCTTCCTTCCGGCCTTCCTGGCGCGCCCGCATCATCGTCGCCGTGCCGTGGGTGTCGTCGGCGCAGACGTAGGCGACCTGCCGCCCGCGCAGGCGCTGGAAGCGCACCCAGATGTTGGTCTGCACGTGCTCGAGCAGGTGCCCGAGGTGGATCTGTCCGTTCGTGTACGGCAACGCTGACGTGACGAGGAGCCGGCGGCTCATGGCGCGCGGAGCCTATCACGCTTCAGGGCGCGACCGTCGCTCTCCGCTGCCGAAAACCCGGCTAATCCCGCAGCCCCGCGAGCGCGCGCACGCGTTCGATGCCGTCGGCTTCGAGCGCCGTCTTGTCCGACCGGTAGCGGCGCACGCGAGCGAAGCGCAGCGCGACGCCGCCCGGGTACTCGCGGCTCTGCTGGACGCCGTCGAACGCGATCTCCACGACGAGCTCCGGCCGGACGTGCACCACGTGCCCTTCCCGCCCGACCTCGAGCTTCTGGAGCGCTTCGGTCTGCCAGGCGAGCAGCGCGTCGGTCATGCCCTTGAACGTTTTCCCGAGCATCACGAACGTGCCGCCCGGACCGCGCGCGCCGAGATGGAGGTTGCTCAGAAAGCCGCGGCGCCTGCCGCTGCCCCATTCCGCGGCGAGCACCACGAGGTCGAGCGTGTGGACCGGCTTCACCTTGACCCAGCCCGCTCCGCGCCGGCCCGCTTCGTAGCCTGCTTCGCGCGCCTTCACGAGCACGCCCTCGTGCCCTGCGGCGAGCGCCGCGTCGAGAAAACCCGCGGCGGCATCCGCGTGGGGCGCGATCAGGTACGGCACGCGCTGCTCGCCCGGGACGACTTCGCCGAGCGCCGTGACGCGCTCGGCGAGCGGCCGGTCGATGAAGTCCTCCCCCGCGGCGTGCAGCACGTCGAAAAAGAACGCGCTGAGCGGCAGTTCCCGGCGCAAATCGTCGCTCCCGACCTTGGCGCCGAAGCGACGCATCGAGACCTGAAACGGCTCGGGCCGTCCGTCGGGACGCAGCGCGAGCACCTCGCCGTCGAGCACCAGCGTGGCCGCGGGGTACGCGCGCGCTGCCTCCACGATCTCCGGCACGCGCGCGCTCACCTCGTTCAGGTTGCGCGTGAACACGCGCACGTCGTCGCCGCGCTTGTGGAGCTGGACGCGCGCGCCGTCGAGTTTGTATTCGACGAGCGGTGCTTCGAGCCCCGCGTACGCCTCCGCCACGCTCGGCGCCGATTGCGCGAGCATCGGCAAGACCGGACGGAAAATCTCCAGACGAAACTCCGCGAGGCCCTCGGCGCCGCGCTCGCGCACCGCGACCGCGACGGCGCCGAGATCGCCGCTGAGCATCGCAGCTCGGCGCACGCCCTCGAGCGGGACCGAAAACGCCCGGGCGAGCGCTTCCTCCGCGAGGGCCGAAAGCGCGCCCTGCCGCAGCTCGCCGACCAGCAGCGCGCGCAGGAAACGCTGCTCGCGCTCCGTCGCGAGCGAAAACAGCGCGCCGAGCAGCGCCTTGCGCCGGCCCGCCGAGCCGGCGCCCGAGAGCGCCGCGATCTCGGCGAGCCGCCGATCGAGCTCGACCAGCCCGAGCGACGGGACCGCGGCCGGCGCCGCCTCGGTACGAAAGGCGCCCGCGTAGCCGACGCCCAGGCGCGCGCCCGGCAGCTCGCCCGCGAGGTAGGCGACGCCGAGCCGCACTTCGTCGGAGCCGAGCTCGGCGATCGTGACCGCCAGCGCGGCTACCTTGGCGGTGCGAGAACGCGTGCCGGCGACGTTCTCGGACGTTTCCGCGATGCGGTCGAGCAGCACGCACCAAACGTGCAGCCGGCCGAGCGGATTGTCTACGCGGCGCCAACCGACCGGCGAAAAAAAATCCGGCTGCCCGCCGGGGAATCCCGTGAAGTAGTACTACGCTTCGGCCATGGGACTTCTCGACGGCAAATCGGCGGTCATCACGGGCGCCGGCAACGGCATCGGCCGAGCGACCGCGTTGCTCTTCGCGCGTGAGGGAGCGCGCGTGGTGGTCAACGACCTGGGCGGCAGCCGCTCGGGCGAAGGCGGAACGAACACGGCGGCCGACGAGGTGGTGTCCGAAATCCGCGCCGCCGGCGGCAGCGCCGTCGCCAGCTACGACAGCGTGAGCACCGAGGAAGGCGCCCGCGCCGTGATCGCCGCCGCGAAGCGCGAGTTCGGCCGCATCGACGTGCTGATCAACAACGCCGGCATCCTCCGCGACAAGACGCTGCTCAAGCTCGAGCTCGAGCAGTGGAACGCCGTGATCGACGTGCACCTCAAAGGCACGTTTCTCTGTACGCAGGCGGCGGCGCTGCTCATGAAGGAGCAGGGCTCCGGCCGAATCGTGAACACCACGAGCATGTCGGGGCTGCTCGGCAACTTCGGCCAGTCGAACTACTCGGCGGCCAAGGCCGGCATCTACGGCCTGACGCGCACCGCCTCGATCGAGCTCCAGCGCTACGGCATCAGCGTGAACGCGGTCGCCCCCATCGCCAAGACGCGCATGACGGAAGACCTGCCGATGTTCGCCAAGATCGAGGGCACGATGTCACCCGAACACGTCGCGCCCGCGCATTTGTTCCTCGCGAGCGATCTGTGCGGGGAGCGCACCGGCATCGTGCTCGCGGTCGCCGGCGCGCGCATGAGCGTGTTCAAGATGGTGGAGAGCGCGGGGCGCTTCAAGGAGAACGACGGCGGCGTCTGGACGGCCGGCGAGATCGCGGAAAACTTCGAGGCAATTTCGAAACTCTGAGATGTGAGGCGCACACGCACGCCCCACGAGCGCCATTGCGCCCAGGGTGTAGCGTCGGATTGCTGGCCAGCGGTCCGGATGTTAGCCTTCCGGAGAGGCGCCACCGGTTCGCCCCATGACGCGCGATACGCAGATTCCCCTGTTCCTGTGGATCGCCACCGCGGTGGTGGTGCACCTGTTGTGGGGTGGAGGCGCCGATCGCGTCGCGAACGTCGTTGCCGAGACGGTCGAGATCCGCGAGTTCGCAGCGTCCGTGCGTCGCTTCGTGCGCGGCGAGAACAAGCCCGTCGAGGTGGCGCTGCTCGACGACCAGAGCGCTCCCGACAAACCGGATCCCGCCGCGCCGGAGGAACCGCAGACCAAGCCCGCCGAGCCGGACCAGAAGAGCGCCGCCGAGGACGAGGAAGCACCGCCGGCCGAGCCGAAGCACGTCGAGAAGGAAGAGAAGAAGCCGCCGGAGCCGCCGAAGAAGCCCGAGGAAAAGAAGCCCGAGCCACCGGTCAAGACCGAAGAAAAGAAGGTCGAGGAAGTCGAGAAGATTCCTCCGCCCGAGGACCTGAAGCGCGTGGCGGTTCGCCAGCACGTCGAGGATCCGAACCAGGCCGACAACCCGAACGCGGAGTTCATCGGCGATCAGGCCAACCACGTGAAGGAACAGACGCAGGCCAAGATCACCTCCGCCGATCAGAACGATCCGACTCCGACCCCCGGCGGCGCCGCGCAGCCCAGCAAGGACTCGAGCGATCCGGGCAACGCCGACACGACGCGCGTCGCCGAGAGCGAGGATCGTCCGGGTGAGAAGGATCGCGCTCCGGGCGTGAAACCCGCCCCCTCGGAGCTACGCATCACGCAGGCACCCGCCCCCGCGCCGAGTCCCGCCGCGGCCGGCCAGGAGCGCCGGCAGGAAGGCGCGCCGAAGCTCGCCTCCAGGGCTTCGACGAACAGCTCGCGCCTGCCCGCGCAGCAAGGCGCTGAAGCCCAGCCGGCGCTCAAGGCGGCGGAAGCCGTGCCCGACACCCTCGATTCCGCGCAGGGCGGATGGGAGGTTCCCGGTGAACGAGCGGCGTCGATCGAACAGCCCGGGCGCCCCGCGCGCAAGAAGCGCTCGCTGCCCCCGCTCCGGAGCTCGAGCGCGACCGACCTGCTCGGACTCGGCGGCACCGGACGCACTCCCGGCGGCGTGAACCTGAACCTGTCGCCGCAAATCGCGGTCGCCGCGATCGGGCGCGACACGCTCGTGCGGGAGCTCAAAGCCGACGGCGAGCGCAGGCGCAGCCAGCACGCGGGTCGCTGGCGCCCCGTCGGCATCGAGCGCTGGCGAGCCGCGATCGAAAACTACGTGGCCAGCGTGAAGCCCGGCAATCAGACCGCGCTCAACACCGCGCGCGTGCCATTTGCGAGCTACCTGAACCAGATCCACCTGCGCATTCACCCGCTCTTCGCCGAGTCCTTCCTGGATTCGCTCGACGACCTGCCGAGCACGCACCCGATGAACCGGCCGGACATCGCCACGAACCTGGAAATCGTCCTCGACCGCGACGAGGGCCGCATCCAGCGC
Source organism: Polyangiaceae bacterium (assembly GCA_036503835.1). Lineage (GTDB taxonomy): Bacteria > Myxococcota_A > Polyangia > Polyangiales > Polyangiaceae > PMG-095. Next base: position 18,588 of record DASXWF010000448.1, read on the forward strand.
ATGGGCATCACCAAGACCAGCGGCGTGACGGCGTTCGACGTCGCCGCGCTCGAGGCCGTGCATCGAGCGCAGCCGTTCGGTACGCCGCCGCGCGAGATCGTGTCGCCCGACGGCAACGTCTATTTCCACTGGGAGTTCCACCGGAACCGCGAGGAGGCTTGTTCCACCTACTTCGCGCGGCCGTTCATCCTGAAGGGCCAACCGAAGAGCGCACCGCCGCCCACTCCCGAACCGGAAAGGCCGCCGGCCTCGGAGGAGGAAGGCCGCGAACGCCACGGCAAGCAAGAGCGGCGCTCCGACAAACCCCTGGCGCTCGCGCATGCAGCGCGTTGAAGCGCACGCCGCGAGCGTGCGGCCGTCGCTCTTCGGGTCGAACGAGGGCGTGCCGCTGGCGGTGCTCGCCGCGCTCGGATTGTTCGCGAGCTTGTTCGGCCGGCTGCTGGCGCCGTCGCTGTTCGGCGCGACGACGACGCTCCAGACCTGGATCCTCGTGACCCAGGCGGCGGCGAACCTCGCGAGTCAGGTCGTGGCGGCCGCGGGCGTCGTCTTCGCGCTCCGCGCCGTGGGCGCGACCCTTTCGCGGACGACGCTCGGCATCGGGTACCGCATGGTCGTGATCCCGGCGACCATCGCC
>DASXWF010000449.1:0-4726 GCA_036503835.1 Polyangiaceae bacterium
CATCCGAACACCGTCACCTGTTTTCACGGCCGGATTCCCGAAGGCTTCTGAACGAGCGACCCGTGCGGGGCGATGCGCGCGTGCCGCTTGTTCGGGCGCGCGTACCGTGGCAGGTTGCCGGGGCTTTGCTCGTGACCGGGAGCTGGGTGAAGAGGTCGATGCGGCGGCGACTCGCGCTCGGCGTCGTGAGCCCGTGGCTCGGTTTGCTGCCGGCAGGCGTCGCCCGCGCGGAGTCGCCGGTACAGGCTTCCGGGCGCTTCGAGCCGCCGCCGGCCGTGCAGGCGCGCGGCCCGACCGCGCTCGTGACGGGGCTCGCGGTGGCCGGGCTCTCGTTCGGCGTCGGCGGCTTCTTGCTGACGATGAACGAGGATCTCGGCACCAAGCACGCGGGCCTCGCCGTGTTGCACGGCGGGCTCACGGTCGCGCCGCTCGCGGCTCACGGTGTCTCGGGCGAATGGTCGCGCGGGGCGCTGTTCGCCGTCGCGCCGGCGCTCGGAGGTATCGGAATGGCAGCGCTCCTGGCGTGGCGCCCCCAAACGCCGGTGATGGGGAAGGACAAGAGTCACCGCATCTACCCGGTGCTGATCACGGCGAGCGTACTCGGCAGCGCGATCGGCATCTTCGACGCCGCGCTGGTCGACGAACGCTCGGCAGTGAACGTCTCCGCGGCCGTGTCTCCGGACTTCGGCGGCGCGACGGTGGAGGGCCGATTCTGATGCGCTGGGTGTTTCACGCTCTCCTGGTCGCGTTCGCGGTGAGCGCGAGCGCGTGCGCCATCGTCCCGCAGAACCGCCGCGCCAAGCTCGCGGAGCCCGCGATGCGCAGCGGCGACTCGCTCGACGCGCATCGCAAGCGCAAGCTCTACACGACGCGCGAGGCCGCCGCGGGCGGCGACGGCAAGACCGCGGGCGGCGGCTGCAGCTGCCAGTGATGCAGCGTCGGCCGGCGGTCGTGGGCCTCGCCGCGCTGTTCGTGGTCTGCACGAGCGCGCACGCTGTCGCGGAGGAGCCGGGCTTCAGCGACGCCGACATCCTGGGACAGCGGCCGCGCGTTCGCGTCGAGCGCGTGCAAACGCGCATCACCGCCTACGATCAGCGCGGCTTCGGCTACCAGTCGCAGGCCGGACCGCTGCTCGGCCCCGGCTCGGAGACGCTGCACGTCTTGCAGGCGCAGGGTGAGTTCGTGATCCACCAGGGCGATCGGATCTCGCACCGGCTCTGGGTTCCCGTCGATGTCGTGACGAGCGCGTCCGCCAACGCCGTGGACAGCTACTACGCGGAACCGGACGTGATCAGCACGGCCTCGGCGCAGAACGTCGCCTCGCAGATCGAGTACGAGCTGTCGGTGAAGGCGAACCGGGACGAAACCTGGTCGGGCGGCGTGAGCTTTCATCACGAGGAAAACTTCCTGTCGTGGATGCTGTCGCTCGGGTACGAGCGTTCGGTCGCGGACGACAACGCGACGCTCAGCGTGGGTGTGAACCAGGTGCTCGACTGGTTCGATCAATTCCGGCTCGGCGGCTACCGCGCGGGACGCGCTTCGCGCTCCTCGACCAACCTGAACGTGAGCCTTTCGCAGCTGCTCTCGCCGACCACGGTCGTCTCGGCCGGTTACGGTCTCACCCTGCAGCGCGGGCAGCTCAGCAACACGTGGAATACCGTGCCGGCGGAGAGCGGAGAGCGCGTGAGCGAGGTCCTGCCGCGGACGCGGGTGCGGCACGCCTTCGCGTTCGGGCTCGCGCAGTGGTTGCCCTGGCAGGGCGCGCTCGATGCGAGCTTGCGCCTCTACGGGGACGGCTGGGGCGTGCGCGCCCAGAGCGTCGAAGCGGCGCTTCACCAGAGCGTCGGTCCGCTCCTGTTGCTCGGCGCGAACGTCCGCTATCATCATCAGAGCGCCGTCTGGTTCTTCACGACGCGTGCGCCGGCCGGTCAGACAATCCTGAGCGCGGACAGCGATCTGGGCGCCTTCGAGGCAGTGACGCTCGGTGGGACGGCGGAGCTCACGCTGCCGACGGCGCGCTTCGGGCGGCTCTTTCTGAGCCTCGGATACGATCACTACTTCCGTTCCGACGAGCTCCGGGTCAATGTGGCGACGTGGGCTTCCGGGTTTCGCTTCTAGCGTTCGCGCTCTCGTTGCTCGCGGCGTGCGCGCCCGCGCCGGCTCGCCAGGTGCACGCGCGAGCGAGTTCGCGGCTGCCGGCGGTCTCCGTGATCGGCCTCGATCGGCAGGCGACCTCGTTGCCGGTGCTCACGCGCGGCCGGCCCGCGCTCGTCGCGCTCTGGGCCACCTGGTGCAAGACGTGCTCGGCCGAGCTCGCCGAGCTGAACCGGCTGCACGCGCACGTCGAGGGTCGAGCGCTGGTGGTGGGGGTGGCGGTCGGCGAACGGTACGAGACGGTGCGCGACTACGTCGCACCGCGCGACCTTCACTACGCGCAGCTCGTCGACGAAGAATTCCGTCTCGCCGACGCGCTCGGTTCCGAGCGCGTGCCGAGCACGCTGGTCGTCGATCGCAACGGCAGCGTGCGCTACACGGGCGGCGCGCTCGACGGCGCGGCCCTCGCGGCGCTGCGCGACGTCATGAGCGAATAGCGCTCAGGATTCGGCGCGCGCCTCGCGCGCTTCGCGCAAGGCATCGTCCACGAGCGAGCGGAGCTCGGCGTCCTCGCCGGAGCGCGCCGGCTTCGCTGCGGGCGCGGCGGGCAACTCGAGGGGCGCGACCAGCTCGGCGAGCTCGTCGACGCTTGCTCCGCGCTCGAGCGCCTGGAGCGCGAGCGCCTCGCGGTCGGCGGCGCTCGCCTGCGTGGGCTTCTTCCCGAACCAGCGCGCGAAGAACGAGCCGCGATCGCGCAGCCGAAAATCCCCGCGCGCGACGCGCTCCGGCTTTTCCCGCAGCAGGCGCACGAGGCCGGGGCTCTCGTCGACGACGGCGAGCGCCTCGCGCAGGAGGGCGCGCTGCGTGGTGCCGAGCTCCGCCAGCGCGGCTTTCGCGGAATGCTCCTCGCGGGCGAGCGACAGCGCCACGAGCACGGCGAGCTCGTCGGCGCCGAGCGCGGTGCCGCGCTGGACGCTCGGGCCTCCGCAGCTCTTCGAGTAGAGGTAGGAGGCTTCGAGCAGGAGCACGCCGAAGCCGAGCGCCGTGGCGGCGAGCTCGGTCTGGGTCGGGTCGCCGGCGAGCTCCGCGCCGCGCGGGTGCCGTTCGACGAGCGCGACGGCGCCGCAGGACGCGGCGAGCCGCGCCGTGAGCACGATCGAGTTCTCTACCTCGGAGACGGGCACGCGCAGGAGCCAGCGATCGGCGGAGCGCTCGATGCGCGGCCCCGCCTCGCTCGTGTCCGACGTGGAGCAGGCTCCGCTGCCGCAGCCGCTCGGCCCGCAGCCGCCGCCCGCCTTCGGCTCGCGCGTACCGACGACCAGCGCCTGCACGTTCACGTGCTCGAGCGCCGCGTAGCCCTGGATGCGCGCGCACAGGCCCTCCACGCTCGCTTGATCGCCCGTGAAGCGGTCGGGGAAGAAGTCGCCGGTCGGCAGCACCAGCAAGGGCTCGCCCGGTTCGAGCTCGAGCCCGGCGACCATGCGCGCGTATTGGACGGCCAGCGAGCTCACGGCACTGTCGGAAAGCGGCTCCACGGTCTCAAGATGATTGCAGATCGGGGAGCGTCCCGCAATTTGTGCCGGGGCTCACTCGATCCAGACCCAGGCCGTCACCTGGCGTCCCGAATTGAGGACGAAGCCGCTCTTCCCCGGCTTGTCGCGGCGCGGCGCCTCCCAGGCGACGCCGAAGAGCTCGCCGGGATCGCCCTCCGGGTTCGCGCCCTCGCGCTCGGTGAGCTCGACCATGACGCGCAGCCGCGCGACGCCGGCGCTGAGTCGCTGCGGGTCGAGCGAGAAGCGCCCGGCCTGCAGGAGCAGGCGCGTGTTGTCGAGCAGGTGGCGCACCACGGGAGCGAGTGCTTCACGCTCGCCTTCCTTCGGAAACTCGAGCTCGCCGAGCTCGCCGGCCTCGTTCACCGCCAGTCGGAGGTGAGCCTCGCCCGCCCGGCCGAGCGGCAGATCGCGCCAGCGCCGATCGGCGCGATTCGCAATCGCGAGCGCGCGCGTGAACGCGTTCGGCAAGTGTCGAACGCCGGGCGGCAGGCCGCTCGCGCCGTAGCTCGACTCGACGGGCGCGGAGGAACCGGCGCCGCCGGGAGCCGTTGCGAGCTCGCCGGGCTGCGTACCTCCAGCGGGCTCGGCGGAAGGCGCCGTCTTGGTGCGTCGTGGCGGTCGCGAAGGCCGCGCCGGCTTCGCCACGGCCGGCGCCTGTGCGAGGGGCGCTGGAGGGCGGGGATCGGTGCGCGTTCCTTCCTCGCGCGCCGGCGGCTGGACCTCGGGCGCCTGGCTCGGTGGTGGGGCCGGGCCTGCTTCCGCGGCGGGTTCCGGCGCTTCCGCGGGTGCGACCGCCGTGGCCGGCGCAGCCGCAAGCTCAGCGGCTTCCGTTGCGGACAACGCGTCAACCTCCACTCCGTGACCCGCCCATCGGTCCGGCATCGCGGGAACGTCGTTCGGCCGCGCCTCTCCACGCCAAGCCGCGAGCACACCCATGCCCGCGTGGAGCGTCACGGACAATACGACGAAGCTGCGAAAGGTGAGGGGCACGAGCGTCTCGGGTCAGACAACGCCGGGTCGGCCACTGTTCCAGGCGTGGCAGGGGCGGATGCGCACGTGAGTGCCTGTGAACAAAGGTG
>DASXWF010000450.1:0-3106 GCA_036503835.1 Polyangiaceae bacterium
CGCCCCGGAGAGCGGCTGGATCAACGGCCAGCGCATCGAGGCGTCCGGCGGCATGCTGCTGTGAAGAGGCTGGTTCGCAGGGCCCGCGGCGGCGCGTCATCCACCCGGTGCCGTGAGTTTCAGCCTCGGCGGCGGCGCGGATAGTATGGGCCCATGCAGCCCAGCTTTGCCACGCCGCCGCTCGCGGGTGCTCCCCCCGAGCTCAGCATCGTGGCGCCCATGTTCAACGAGCGCTCGAACGTCGCTCCCTTCGTCGATGCGGTCGCGGCCGTGCTGGAGCCCGCAGGCGTAAGCTACGAGATCCTGCTGGTGGACGACGGCAGCCGCGACGGAACCTGGGAGGAGATCGGCGAGGTGAGTCAACGCCGGAGCGCTCTCCGCGGCGTGAGCCTCTCGCGCAACTTCGGTCACCAGGGGGCGCTGCTCGCCGGCCTGAACCACGCGCGCGGTCGCGCCGTCGTGACCATGGACGGCGACCTGCAACACCCGCCGGAGAGCGTGCTCGAGCTCCTTTCGGCCTGGCGCGAGGGCTACAAGGTGGTGAACACGCGTCGCACCGACAGCGAAGACACGAGCCTCTTCAAGCGCCTCACCTCGCGCTCGTTCTACTGGGTGTTCTCGCGCCTCACCGGGGTGGCGATGGACGCCGGCTCGTCGGACTTTCGGCTGCTCGACCGCGACGCCGTTCAGGCGCTGATCCGCCTGGGCGACGCGGATCTGTTCATCCGGGGCCTCGTGAGCTGGCTGGGCTTCCACACCAAGACCATTCCGTACCGGGCCGCGCGTCGGCACTCCGGTGTGCCGAAGTTCACGCTGAAGAAGATGATCCGGCTCTCGACCGGCGCGATGATTTCATTTTCGGCTTTCCCGTTGCGCCTCGGCATCGGGATCGGATTCGTGACGAGCGCGCTCGCGTTCATCGAGCTTTGCTACATCCTGTACGCGTACCTGAGGGGCCACGTCGTGCCGGGTTGGGCGTCGGTGATGACCGTGATGTCGCTGATGTTCGGCATCCTGTTCGTGCTGCTCGGCATCGTCGGCACGTACATCGCCAAGGTGTACGAAATCCTGAAGCGCCGGCCCCGCTTCGTGGTCGGTGCGCGCGTCGGCTTCGAGGCGAGCGAAGCCGAGCTTCCGAGCTTCGATCGCTGAGTCGTCGAGCGCACTCGTCTAGCACTACTCCGACAGATTCCCGAGACCGGTGAAGGACAGCTAATTTTCGAGAGGCGGTTTCGCCGCGCGGATGGGCGACAGGCTCTGCGACGTTCTCGACCGAAGGGACAGCGGTACGCCGGCCTCGCCGGTTTTGTCGCGTGGCGTGTGGCTACTCTCGCCGATCGTGATCTGCTCGTGCCAAGGACTGTCGGAGTGGTGCTAGTTCGAGCGCAGCACCCAGGCGAGACCGAGCAGGCTCAAGCCGAGCACGGCCAGCGCGAGCCCGGCGATCAGCACGTCCGCGAGGCGGATTCCGCCTTTTCGCTTCGGCGCGGGCGTGACCCTGCGTTCCGGCACGCCCGCGAGGGGCCCGGCGCTGGAGGCGGGCGCGGGACGCGGCGCCTCGACGCCGGTCGGCGGGTCGACGCTCTCGTCGGCCGCCATCGCTTCGTCCGCGCTCGTCTCGAGCTCTTCGAGCGCGGCGAGGAGGGGATCCTCGAGCGTGAGGGTGGTGTTCGCGAGCTCGATCGTCCCGCCCGGCGGCCAGGGTGTCTCCTGATTCGGCGTCAGACGGTTACCGTTGAGGCGCGTTCCGTTCTTCGAGCCGAGGTCGCGCACCACGACGTCGTGCCCCCGCCGCCACACCTCGACGTGACGGCGCGAGGAGTCCTTGTCCTTCAGACACAGGTCCGCCTCCGGGGCGCGGCCGATCACGTACGTGCGCTCGAACTCTTCGATGCGAAGCTCGTGTCCCTGATCGGGGCCTTTGGTCACCAGCAGCCGCGCCGTGACACTTTCGCCCTGCGCAGCGAAGGCTCCGGCGACGAGGGCGAGGGCAATTTCCTTCGTGGTCGCCTGCGGATTTGCCGTCGGCAGCGCCTGTTCGACCCGGACCTCGAGCCAAATCCGTCCGAGGCGGATCACGTCACTGGCACCGAGCACCCGCGGTGCCTGCGGCGATAGGCGCACCGGTCCCACGAACGTCCCGTTGCTGCTGCCCTCGTCGAGGAGCACGTAGTCGGTCCCGCGCTGCCGGATCGACGCGTGACGCTGGCTCACGCTGGGGTCGGGTAGTCGGACGTCGCAGCTCTTGGCGCGGCCGAGCACGATGCGAGGCGCGTCGAACGTGATCTGCGCCGGCGTCTCGGCGTTACCCGAGCGGATCAGCACGGTGAGCGGCATGGGAAAGGGGACAGACTAGTACCGCAAACCCGCAGCCGTGTTCCGGTTTTGGCCCCTTCGTTTCCGTCCCGGCCGGCAAGTTTGCCCCGCCCCCCCGCGGGCCATACGGGCCAGGTTGCCGCTCTCCGGGGCCTGCTTGCCAGAGGGCGACCCTGCGGCTACGCTGGCGGCCTTCGTTTCGTCTGTCTGCTCCTCGCCTTTGAAGCGATCGCGGAGGGTCGGTTTCGAGGGCAGCGATTGCAGCAGGTGCAGCCGTTGCAAAACATCGAGCCCGAATGGCAGCGCAAGGGCTCGAGCAACCAAACGCTTTAGGGCGGGCGCTGCACGGAAGAAAGCATTCAGGAACATGAACAACAGACTCTACGTAGGGAACCTCGCCTTCCACACCACCGAGGACACGCTTCACCAGACGTTCGCGGGCTTCGGCACCGTCGTGGAAGCCAAGCTCGTCATCGATCGCGAGAGCGGTCGGTCGCGCGGCTTCGGCTTCGTCTCGATGTCGACCGAGGAAGAAGCGAACGCGGCCATCCAGCAGCTGAACGGCGCTGACCTCGACGGTCGCGCGCTCCGCGTCAACATCGCGGAGGAGCGTCGTCCGGGTGGCGGTGGCGGCGGTGGCGGCGGCTTCCGTGGGGGCGGCGGCGGCGGTGGCGGCTTCCGTGGCGGCGGCGGCGGCGGCGGTGGTGACCGCGGTGGCGGTCGCGACCGTCGCGGCGGCGGCGATCGCTGGTAGTCGCCCGAAACGCTCTGCTCTCCGGTGTCCGAGTCG
>DASXWF010000451.1:0-1905 GCA_036503835.1 Polyangiaceae bacterium
CCTTTCGCACGCGAGCTGCGGGGGGCGGGCGAGTGGATCCAGCTGTATCCGCACTTCGCGAGCGGTCGTGGGCCAACAGGTTCCACTGCGGGCGCCGACGGCAGGATTTGAAGCGCTGGTCCTTGTGCATCCCCGCCGACCAGCGCGCCGTGCGACGGAAGCGGGGCCGTATAAAGCTCATAAAAATCGAATGGTTGAGCGCCGGCTGGCGACCCGGCGCTCGACGAGCACCTCCGGCGAGTTCATTCTTGGTCGTATGATAAAGAACCACGGCGCGGTGGCGGGGAGCGCGCGCAGCCTGTCGCGGGTGCTGTGTGGGGTGGTGATGCTCGCGGGCGCCTGCCAGCTCCCGCGCGCCGAGCCGAACGAAGAGCTCTATCAAGGCGTCGCCGAGCTCGACGACCGGCAGCTCGCGTTCGAGGTGAGCGGTCGCGTCACCTCGCTCGTCGTGCACGAGGGCGACGTCGTGAAGCAGGGCGCGCTGCTCGCTACCGTCGACGACGCGCTCGACGAGCAACAGCGCGCGGCGCGCGATCTCGAGGCGCGTGCTGCGCACGCGCAATCGAAGTTGGTCGACAAGGGCGTGCGGCCGGAGGAAATCACGGCGACGCGCGCGAAGCTTCGCGCGGCGCGCTCGAGCGAAGAGCTCTCGAAGCGACAGATGGATCGCGAGCGCGATCTGAACGCGCGCGGCGTCACACCCGCGGCCCAGCTCGACGAGCTCGAAGGGCGGTACGCTCGGGCCGTGGCGGAACGCGAGGCGCTCGAGAGCGTGCTCGCGGAGCAGGTGCGCGGCGCGCGTCCGGAGGAGCGCGAGGTCGCCAGGGCACGCGCGGACGCGGCGCAGGCCGCCGTCGCGCTCGACGACTTGCGCATCGAACGCCGCGAGCTGCGTGCCCCGGCGGACGGTGTCGTGCTCGACGTTCACGCGGACCCGGGCGAGGTGATTTCGCCGGGCGCGCCCGTCGTGACCGTGGCGGATCCCGGGCGGATCTACGCGGAGGTGTTCGTTCCACAGGGCAAGCTCACGGGCATCGACGTGGGGGATCGCGCCTCGATCCGCGCCGACGGACTGCGCGCCCCGCTCGGCGGTCGTGTGGAGCACGTCGCGCGCCGGACGGAGTTCACGCCGCGCTATCTCTTCAGCGAGCGCGAGCGGCCGAACCTCGTGGTACGCGTGAAGGTGCGCATCGACGACCCGAAGGCGCTCCTGCACGCCGGCGTGCCCGTGTTCGTGAGCATCGCTCGATGAGCGATCCGGTCATCGTCACCCGCGGGCTCTCGCGACGTTTCGGCGATCTCGTCGCGGTGCGCGACGTCTCGTTCGAGGTGAACGCGGGTGAAATCTTCGGCGTGCTCGGCCCGAACGGCGCGGGCAAGTCGACGACGATCCGGATGCTGTGCGGCATCCTCGATCCTACGAGCGGGGAGGGCCGCGTCGTCGGTTTCGACATCCAGCGCGAAGCCGAACGCATCAAGGAGCGAATCGGCTACATGACCCAGCGCTTCAGCCTGTACGAGGACCTGTCGGTCGAAGAGAACCTGCGCTTTTACGCCGGCATCTACGGCGTGCCGCGCGCCCGCCGCCGCGCCCGCGTCCAGGCCGTGCTCGAGAGCGCGGGCTTGCTCTCGCGGCGGCGCCAGCTGGCGGGCACGCTCTCGGGCGGCTGGAAGCAGCGCGTCGCCCTCGCGAGCGCGACCATCCACGAACCCCCTCTGCTCTTTCTGGACGAGCCCACGGCCGGCGTCGATCCGGTGAGCCGGCGGGAGTTCTGGGAGCAGATCCACCGCATCGCCGCCGAGGGCACGACCGTACTCCTCACGACGCACTACATGGACGAGGCGGAGCGCTGTCACCGGCTCGCCTTCATCTTTCGCGGCACCTTGCTCGACGTCGGCACCCCG
>DASXWF010000452.1:0-3931 GCA_036503835.1 Polyangiaceae bacterium
GTGAACGTCTTCGCCGCGAACGACGCGGACGGCGACGTCTTCCTCCTGGCTCAACTTCGGGACGGCACGACGGCGCGCATCGATCCGGAATGAGTCTGCCCGGCGAGCGTAGCAAAACCTTCGAAGCCTCTCCCGCCAGGACTTGCGGGAGAGGCTTCGAGCACCGACGACCGAAGCGTCGGAGTGTCTGGCGTCCCCAACGGGATTCGAACGCAAGTGAACATCAAGGATCTAGGGGAATTTGTGCCGATCGCGCTGCGGCTCCTGGCGTGAGCGCAGAGGTGCCGATCCGAGCCGACATCGGCTAGAATTCGTCGAGAATGACGGAAGCCGAAGCCCGCGCAAAAGCACGTTCCGAGCGAATGACGCTTCGAAAAACGCGCCTCGGCGAGCCGGAGGCCGATCTCGACCCCGTCTTCGGCGCGGACGCGATTTCGCTCGTGTCTCGGCTCACGCGCTCGAGCTACTCGCTTGCCGGCCTCCCAACTCAGAACTACACGCGGGCCACGATCCCGTGCAGGTTCGTACCGTGGCCCGAGCGGTGATCGAGCTACCGGAAGACTTTCGGGATCTCCTTTTCGCCTTGCATGACGCCGGCGCCGCGTTTGTCGTGCTCGGTGGCCACGCGGTCGCTTTTCACGGTCACCCGCGGGCCACGAAGGACCTCGACGTGCTCGTCAGAGCCGACAACGCCAACGCCAGGCTCGTCTACCGCGCCCTGGCGGCGTTCGGCGCGCCGCTCTCGGCCTTCGAGGTGGGCGAAGCCGACTTCGCGTCCTACGACGGCGTCCTGCAGATGGGCGTACCCCCGCTACGCATCGACATCCTCAACCGTGCGGACGGCATCACGTTCGACGAGGCCATCGCTGACGGCCAATCCTTCGAGCTCGAAGGCCGTGCCATCCCCGTCATCGGCAAGGCGGCCCTACTCAAGAACAAGCGAGCAACGGGTCGCGAACAAGACCTTGCCGACGTGAAGGCGCTCGAACGAATCAAGTAGCGCGCGGGTGGCGAGCGGACTTGAACTGCGTCCTTAACGGGATCGGCTTCCCCGCCTCTCCCGCCAGGACTTGCGGGAGAGGCTTCGATCACCGACGACCGAAGCGTCGGAGTGTCTGGCGTCCCCAACGGGATTCGAACCCGTGTTACAGCCTTGAAAGGGCCGTGTCCTGGGCCGGCTAGACGATGGGGACCTCGAGAGGGGGCGGAACATAGTCCGAGGCGGGCGCTCTGACAAATGTCTCTTTGCGAGAAAATATCTCGGGGTTTCGCGGGTCTTTGGGCCGGCCGTCCTCGGACCGGTTCCGGAAGGCGCGGGAACCGGCGTCGCCGGGGGCTCGGGCGGACGCCGAGTTCCGCTATGGTGCGCCGTTCATGACGACCGCCGACGTACCAATGGAGCTCGAGGCGCGCCGATCCACGTCGCCGCCACGTACGGTGCTGCCCTTCGGCGCGGTGGTGGTTTTGTTCGTTCTTTCGGGTGCAGCCGGGCTCGTCGATCAGGTTTGTTTTTCGAAGTACCTCTCGTACGTGGTGGGCGCGACGGCTTACGCCGTGAGCGCGGTGCTCGCGGCGTTCATGACGGGGCTCGCGCTCGGGGCTTACCTCGGCGGGAAGGTTTCGGAGCGGATCCGCCGGCCGCTCTTCGCGTACGGGGTGCTCGAGGTGGTGGTGGCCGTCGCGGTCGCGATCACGCCGCTCGAGTTCGAGGCGCTGACGGAGCTTTATGCCGCCCTCGCCCGGCGGGCGCCGGATTCGCTGGCGCTCTTGACGGTGCTGCGGTGGTTCGTGGCGCTCGCGATCGTGATCGTGCCCACGACGGCGATGGGGGCGACGTTGCCGATTCTGACGCGGGCGCTCGGCGCGGGGGGCGCAGCGAGTCGGGAGCGGCAGCTCGGGGCGTTGTACGCCGCGAATACGTCGGGAGGCGCGATCGGGGCACTTCTGGCGGCCTATCTGTTGCTCCCGGCGCTCGGGCTCCGGGGATCGCTGGTGCTCGGCGCGGTCGTGAGCGCGGTGGTGGGCGTGGTGGCGCTCGTGATCGGGCGCGAGGTGACGCCGGTGGAGGATCGGGCCGAGTCGGCGCACGAGGTGACCCGGAGCGAGCCGCAGGGGGTCGAGGTGCCGCTGCTCGTGGGGCTCGCGTTCCTTTCGGGCTGTCTCGTGTTCGCCGCAGAGGTGGTGTTCACGCATCTGCTCGCGCTCCTGATCGGGAACAGCGCGTACGCGTTCGGGCTGATTTTGGCGGTGTTTTTGTGCTGTCTGTTCGTGGGCGCCGCTCGAGCCGGGTGGCTCCGGGCCAAGCTCGGCGAAGGCGCGCTCGGGCTCGGGCTCGCGGCCTCGGCCCTCGCGCTCGCGGGGACGCTGCCGGTGTGGGATCGGCTTCCGTATCTGTTCGCGGCGCTCGGCAAGCACGTGACGACCTTCGGCGGGCGGGAGGCCGTGCGAGCGTTCGCCGCGTTCGCGGTGCTGTGCGTGCCGACGATGCTGATGGGACTCACCTTCCCGCTCTTGCTCCAGCGGGTCGCGGGGCTCTCGAGCGCGAGCCGGTGGGTCGGGAAGCTGACGGCCGTGAATACGATCGGCGCGGTCGCGGGCGCGCTCGGGACCGGTTACGTGCTCGTGCCGTGGCTCGGCTCGGAGCATTCCGTGCGCGCCGTCGCGCTCGCGTTCGCGCTGACGGCCCTGGCCACGGCCGGGTGGGCCGTCGGGACGCTGCGGCGGCAGGTGGTCGGGCTTTCCGCGGGCGCGGCGCTGGCCGCGGTGCTGCTGCCGGGCTGGGATCTGGCGCGGCTCACCGGCGGTTCGAACGTGTATTTCGAGCGCTGGCAGGAGCCGGAACAGATTCCGTTCCTGCGCGAGGACGTGCACGGCGGGGTCACGAGCGTCGCGCGCGCGGGCGGCGTGCTGACGCTCTACACGAACGGCAAATTCCAGGGGAACACCGGCTGGGAGATGAGCGCGCAGCGCTTCTTTGCGCATTACCCGTCGCTGTTCGTGGACCGCTTCGAGCGGAGTCTCGTGATCGGGCTCGGGACGGGGACGACGCTCGGGACGCTCGCGGCGTATCCGTGGAAGCGCATCGACGTGGTCGAGATCTCTCCGCAGATCGTGGCGGCGGCCCGCCAGTATTTCCAGGTTGGCAACCGCGGGTCGATCGACGATCCGCGCGTGACGCTGCACCACGCCGACGGGCGCAACTTCGTGCTGGTGGACGACGGCAAGTACGACCTCATCAGCATGGAGCTTTCGAGCATCTGGTTCGCGGGCGCCTCGAACCTCTACAGCCGCGAGTTTTATCGGCTGGCGCGCGAGCGGCTCGCGCCGGGCGGCGTGTTCCAGCAGTGGGTGCAGCTGCACCATGTTTACCCGCGCGATTTCGCGACCATCGTCGGGACGCTCCACGGTGAATTCCGGCACGTGGCGCTGTTTTACGGCGGCGGGCAGGGCATCCTCGTGGCGTCCGACGAGCCTCTGCGCGCCTCGAAATCCCGGCTGGCGGCGCTGGAGGCGCGACCGGAGTTCCAGGGCGTGCTGTCGGATGACCGGCACCTCGTGCAGCTCACGGACGACATCCTCGCGCTCGACGACGGACTCGATCGGTTTCTCGCGAAGAGCGCGGAGGAGGCGGGCCTCGACCGCGCCGATCTCGTCTCCACCGATCACAGCCTCTACCTCGAGTACGCGACCCCGCGCGGCAACGTCTTGCCGTGGGAGACGCGCGACGCGCTCGTGCGGGACATCTGGCGGTTTCGCGACGAGAACGCGATCGCCGCGCTGCTCGTGCCCTGACCGCTCAGGGCGGACACGTGCCGCTGCCGTTGCCGGCGATCTGGACCGTCCAGGGATCCGTGAGCTGACTGAGCCAGTCCGCCTCGCAAAGCGGAAGGTCGGGGTTGTCGAGGACAGTCAGCCGGCGGAGGGCCCCCAG
>DASXWF010000453.1:0-2706 GCA_036503835.1 Polyangiaceae bacterium
GTCCGAGGGGCGGGTTCGCTCGCCGGGCGAAGCGCCGACTCGATGATCAGCGCGAATCGCAGGCGTCTTCGGGGCAGGGATCCTCGTCGCGATCGTCTTCGCAGGCGTCGTCCCCGCACGGATCCTCGGGGTCTTCGCACACGTCGTTCGGGCACGGGTCGTCCTCGCCGTCGCCGCCGCAGCTGTCTCCGGAGCAGAACTCGACCTCCAGGCACTTGCTGAACTCGGAGGTGCTGGTCGCGACGTATGCGCCGTCGATGCGCACGAACTTCGTCGCGGTCGCGGTGATCACCTCGTCCGGATAGACCCGGCCGGGCAGCACCCAGAGGTTCTCGGCGAGCCCCGTCGCGTCCGTGTCGATGGCGCGGGAGCCGAGGAAACGCTCGCCCTCGCCGTGGTTGGACGGATCGCACTCGCCGCTGGCGAAGAACTCGACGCGGTACTTGGTGCGAGCTTCGCTCTTGAGCTGCCAGTCGACCTCCGCCTTGAACTTGCCCTCGAATTCGGTGCTGGGATCGAGCAGGGCGGTCTTGAGGCCCGGGAAGTTCTGAAGGTCGTTCGCTCCCACGTCCGGATCGAGCAGCCCGTCGTTCTTCGTGACGCCGTCGCCCGTGAGGTCGATGCCGAGGCGGCCGTTGTCGTGAACGAGGTTCTGAGACAGCGTGTTCTCGGTTCCGGCGGAGACGAAGATGCCGTGCTCCTGGTTGTGCGCGACGATGTTGCGCTCCCCTTCGCCCGTCCCGCCGACCTCGTTGCCGCCCGAGCCGTAGATGCCGATGCCGCTCTTGAGGTTGCCGAGCGCGACGTCGCCGTCGAAGTCGGTGCCGATTGCGTTGCCGTACACCTCGTTGTCGGAGCTGATGATCTGGATGCCCTGGCCTTCATTGCCCGAGACCACGTTGCGGTCCGAGATCCTGGCGCCGCCGATCAGGTTCCCGCCGCCTTCGCCGAGGCGGATGCCTGCCAGCCGGTTCGGCCGCGTGAAGCTCGCCGCACGATCCACCCCGACCATGGTGCCGCGGACGGTGTTGCCCGTGCCGTTCACCACGATGCCGTAGGCGGGGAAGTCGTTGACGGCGACGCCTTCCACGAGGTTGCCTTCGTTGAGGAGCACCAAGCCGGACGCGCCGGGGTTCGCGAACCCGCCGTTGATGACGATGTGGATGTCGGGTTGCGTCGTGTCGGTCGCGCGCGCCGATCCGGGTTGAGTGTAGCCCGCGATGCGCGTGTCCCCGTTCAGCGCGGGCAGCTGCGTGACGGGCAAGATCACGATCGGCGGAGGGAGATTCTCGATGTTGAAGCTGATGAACGTGTCGCCGGCGGTGGCGTTGGCGTCGAGAATGGCCTGGCGCAGCGTCCCGGGGCCGGAGTCGGCGATGCTCGTCACCACGAAACACGTCGCGAAGACCGGACACGCGATCGCGCTGATCTCCTCCGCCTGCGCATCGACCTGGGCTTCACCCAGATCGCTCATTTGACTGCAACCCGAGGACAGCGCCGCCGCGACAGCACACAACCCAATCGATCGATACGAAGTTTTCATCACAGTCTGCCTTTCCTTTGAGGGGTTCGATGGCCTCGAGACCCTCTTCAGCAAGGCGTGTGCCCGCCCTGGGAAGCGCGATTTTGCGGACTTTCAAGCCGTTCTTACGTCGCGTTCCGCGTTGTCCCATGGGACCGAACGCCGGTCGTCCCCAGGGACTGGTGGCCGGCGAGCGATCACGTCCGTTCGGCGAGCTCGTCGAACAAACGCCAGAACGCTCCCCGCTGCTCGTCCGTCTCCATCAAAATCTCGTGGTAGGCGTTCGGCACCTCCACGTACCTGCCCCCGCGCACGCGAGCAGCGAAGCGCCGCGTTGCGCTCGTGCTCACGATTCGGTCGTTGCCCGCGCCCGCGATGGCGACGCGACACGCGATCCGCTCCGCGGCGCCGGGTGAAAAGAGTCGATCGCGCACCTCGACTCCGAATCGGAGCCAGCGCCAGGTCGGCTCGCCGAGCCGCAACTCGGGATGCGCGCGAAGGAGCGCGAGCATGCGCTCGTAGCGGACGCGGTCGTGCGTCAGCACATTGTCCTCGAACGGCACGTCCACGGGATCGAGCTGCTTGCGCGCGAGCGCCCCACCGAACCCGAGCCTGCCGGCCACCTGGATGACGGGGCGCGCCAGCGGAAATGGCAGCCCGCCGGCCAAAAACTCGACCATCGGGGCGCAGAGCACGGCGGCCTCGAAGCGCGTTTCACCTTCGCACAGCGCGGCCAACGTGAGCGCGCCGCCCATCGAATGGCCCATCGCGATCCAGGGCTTCGGCAAGCGATCGCCGTAGGCCGCCAGCACGTCGGCGTAATCGTCCAGCAGGAGCCGGACGCCCCCGACCAGATCGCCGCGCAGCGGATCGGAGCCGAAGCGATCCGACAAACCTTGTCCGGCCCAGTCGTGAGCGAGCACGACGAAGCGACGGTCGAGCAAGTCCCCGACGACTTCGCCGTACTTCTCGATGGGCTCCGTGCGCCCCGGGCTCAGCACGACGGACCCGCGCGCCGCTCCTGACGGCGCGAAGAGCGCCGCGCGCAGGCGCCGGCCCGAGCGGGCGAAGACCCAGTCGGCCGCACCTTGCGGAAGAGGCGGGCCCGCATCGACACGGCAGAGCCTCGCAGGTTCGGTGCTGCGCGCGACGGGGCCTGGGGAACCGGAGGGCGACATGGGGCG
>DASXWF010000454.1:0-7925 GCA_036503835.1 Polyangiaceae bacterium
GTCGATCCGCGCTCGGCCGACGTCGCGGCGCCGGAATTCTTCGGCAATCCCTACGCGGCGATGCTGCCGAATCCGCTCGGATTCACGGACGCGGACGGCTTCGAGAGCATCTCCCTCGACAAGGCGAAAGAGGTGACCGACTCGGGTAAGATCGGGGAGTGGGCGGCGAGCTTGCGCGGCGCCGCGTACGCCGGCGCGCAGGGGAAGTGCACGCGCGCCGTCGCGAACGTCGTCGTGAACAATCGTACCGACGCAGCCGAGATCAAGGGCAGCTCCGGCGTTGCCGACCCGCAGGCGCTCGCGCAGAAGCTCGGGCAGAAGTCGTCGATGGCGGAAGTCGACGTGTCGAGCTTGCTCGCCGGCGGCAAGAAGTACTCGAAGGACGATCTCGCGAAGCTCAACGGCAAGATGCCCGAGGGCGTCCTCACCTACAAGTACAAGGCGCTCGACAAGGACGGCAAGGTCGTCAAAGAAAGCTTCCACGCCGAGCTCGTGGCCGACGGCCCGGGGAACAAGCGAGCCCTCTCGGACTTCAAGCAAAACAACGTGATCCCCTTCAGCTCGAACGCTCGGATCAAGAGCTACGAGTTCTCGGACGTGCGCTTCTTCGTCCCGAAGAAGGACGAGACCCCCGGCGCCGGGCCGTCACCGTCTCCGACTCCGAACGCCGCGCCCGCCGGCGGCGCGAGCGCGCCGGCGGAAGGGTCCGCACCTGCCGAGAAAGGCGCGGAGGCCAGCGGCGCCGCCGCACAACCCGAGCCTTCACCGCAGCCGGGAGGAGCCGTGCGCCCCTGAAGCCTTTGCTCAGCGTGTTCGATCGCTCTCGCCGTACCCGCCGCCGCCCGGGGTCTCGATGCGCAGGTGATCGCCCGCGCCGACCCGACACTCGAAGCTCGCGGGCTGCTCGCGGCCATTCACGAGGTTTTTGCCGCGGCGTCCCGCGCCGCCTCCGGCGAGCCCGAACGGCGCGCGGCTTCGCCGCTCGGAGATGACCGAGAGCTGGAGGGGCTTCAGAAATTCGAACTCGCGGCAGAGCCCGTCGCCGCCGCGGAACGCGCCCGCGCCGCCCGAGTCGCGGCGCAGGGAGAGCTCCAGCAAGCGCACGGGAAAGCGGCGCTCGAGCACTTCCGGGTCGGTGAGGCTCGTGTTGGTCATGTGGGTGTGAACGCCGGAGGCACCGTCGAACCCCGGACCCGCGCCCGCGCCGCCGCCGAGCGTCTCGTAGTAGCCGAAGCTTTCCTCGCCGAAGCACACGTTGTTCATCGTGCCCTGGCTCGCGGCGGCGGCGCCGAGCGCGCCGAGCAGCACGTCGACGATGCGCTGCGAGGTCTCCACGTTGCCCGCCGCCACCGCCGCTCGGGGAGGCGGTGAGAGCAGGCTCGGCTCGGGAACGCGCACGTCGACGTGGCGCAGGCAGCCGGCGTTCAGCGGAATGCCGGCACCGGCGAGCAGGCGCAGGACGTAGAGCACTGCCGCCGTGGTCACGGCGCGCGGGGCGTTCAGGTTTTTCGGATGCGGCGCGCCCGTGCCGGTGAAATCGACGACCAGGCGCCCGCCGGCCGCGCTGATCGCGACGACGACCGGGGTGCCGTCGTCCAGGGCGTCCTCGAAGCGCCGGGGCGCGCCGGCGAACCGGTCGAAGAAGCCCGCGACACGCGCCGCGGCGTCGTCCTGGACGAACTGCATGTAGCGCTCGCACTGCTCGAGCCCGACCTCGGCGATGAGCTCGCCCAGGCGCTCGATGCCCGCGCGCACCGCCGCGATCTGCGCCTTCAAATCGGCGACGTTGTCGTCCGGACGGCGCGCCGGGTGACGGCCGGCGCCGAACGCGAGGCGCACCGCGGCCTCGTCGAAGTGTCCGGCGCGCACGATGCGGAGCGCGCCGAAGACCACGCCTTCGTCTTCGATCCGCGTCGAGCCGGGCGGCATCGAGCCGGGAACCACGCCGCCCACGTCCGCGTGGTGGCCGCGGCTCGCCGTGAAGAAACGCAAGACGCCGCTCGCGTCGTGCACCGGGGCGACGACGGTCAGATCGGGAAGGTGCGAACCGCCGAGCGCCGGATCGTTCGTCACGAAGACGTCGCCCGGCGCAAGGTCGGGATGGCGCGCGACCACCGCGCGCACGGAGTCGCTCATCGCCCCGAGGTGCACGGGGATGTGCGGGGCGTTCGCGACCAGGTCCGCGCGCGCGTCGAACAGCGCGCAGGAAAAATCGAGCCGTTCGCGGATGTTCGTGCTGAACGCGGTTCGGCGCAGCACGTGCCCCATCTGCTCGGCGATGGACATGAAGCGACGGCCCATGACCTCGAGCAGGACGGGATCGGGACGCTGGTGCACGGTGGCGCCCCTCGCGCTCGCGCCTGGCTCGCGCTCGCGCTCGCGCGCGACGAGCAGTCCGTCGGGGCGGCGCTGGATCGAAAACCCGGGCTCGATCACGAGGGTCCCCGTCGCCTCGTCGACGATCAGCGGTCCGCAGAGCTCGGCACCGAGCGCGAGCTCGCCGCGGTCGAGCACGGGCACATTCTCGAGCCAGCCGCCCTGGAAGAACAGCCGCGTGCTGCGCGCCCTCCCGGCGCGAGGCGTCACCGGAGTTTCACCGCCGAGCGAGGGCAGGGCACGGCGCGCGCTCACGTCCACGCGGGCTGCGACGAGCTCGAGCTCGTGCTCGGGGCGCGCGTATCCGAAGAGCGCCGCGTGGCGGGCGTGAAACGCGGAGCCGAGCGCCTCGACCGGTTGCGGCTCGAGAGCCACGGTCGTCTCGCTGCCGCGGTAGCGGAGCTCGAGCGAACGTGTGACCACGATGGTGTCGCCCGCGGCGACGGCGCTGGACAGCGCGCGACGGCCGTCCGCTTCGAGCTCGCGGCAACGCCGGCCGGCTAGCTCCAGCGCTTCCGCGTCGAGACGGCGAGCGCCGAGCTCGGCGGCGCCGTGCCAACCCTCGTCCGCCAAGCCGAGCCCGAACGCCGCCAGCACGCCCGAGAGCGGGTGAAAGACGACGCTCGTCACCCGGAGCCGGCGCGCGAGCGCGCAGGCATGCTGCCCGCCGGCTCCGCCGAAGACGAGCAGGGCGTGCTCGCGCACGTCATGCCCGCGTGCGACCGAGACCTCGAGGATCGCGTCGGCCATGGCGCGGTTGGCGATCTCGAGGAAGCCTTCGGCGACTTCTTCCGGCTCGCGCGGGTGCCCGGCGACGGCGAGCTCGGTCGCGATCGCGGCGAGCCGCGTCCTTGCCCGGGTCGCGTCGAGCGGGAAGGGGAACCGCCCCGGCGCGACGCGGCCGAGCAGCAGGTTCACGTCGGTCACCGTGAGCTCGCGGGCGTCGGGATGGCCGTAACAAAGCGGGCCCGGCAGCGCGCCCGCGCTCTCCGGTCCGACGCTGAGCTTGCTGCCGTCGAAGCGGCAGAGCGATCCGCCGCCCGCTGCGACCGTCGTCACGGCCACGGCGGGCGTACGCACTCGAATGCCGGAAATCCGGCTCTCGCTCGTCCGCTCGAGGCGATTTCCGGCGGAGCGCGCGACGTCGGTCGAGGTGCCGCCCATGTCGAACGCCACCACCGGTCCGAGCTCGGACTGCTCCGCGATGCGCAGGCACGCGACCACGCCGCCCGCCGGGCCGGAAAGCAGCGCGGCGGGACCCCGGAAACGCTCCGGGCTGGTCAGCACGCCGCTCGACTGCATCAGGCGCAGCCGAGAGCCCGGGAGCTCGGCGGCGAGCTCCGCGAGGCGGGCGCCGAGCAGAGGCGTGAGGTACGCGTCGAGCACGGCGGTCTCGACGCGGGCGAGGAACCCGAGCTCGGGGCTCAGCGCGGACGCCCGTGAAACGTGGGAAAAACCAGCACGGCGCGCGCAGGCTTCGAGCTCCTGTTCGAGCTCGCCCCGCGCGTAGTCGTTCAGAACGGCGACCGCGAGGCTGTCGAAGCCGCGCGCGCGGAGCCCCGCGAGCTCGGAGGTGAGCCGTTCGGCATCGGGGCGCACGAGGGGCGAGCCGTCGGACGCGGCGCGGGCGTCGACTTCGAGCACCGCCTCGCAGAGGGGCGCGGTCTTCTCGATCGCCAGCGCGAACAGCTCCGGACGGCGCTGGTCACCGATGGCGAGGAGGTCCGCGAACCCCCGCGTGATCGCGAGCGCGCAGCGAACGCCGCGTCTTTCGAGCAGGGCGTTGGTCGCGAGCGTGGTGCCGAGCCGCACGTCGCACGGCGGGATCGCGTCGCCGGGACCGAGCTCGAGCAGCGCGCGAATGCCCTCGAGCGCCGAGCGATCGGACGACGGAACCTTGAGCGCCTGCACGCGACCGTTCTCGCGGTCGTAGCGGATGCAGTCGGTGAACGTTCCACCGCGGTCGATCCAGATCTCGTGGCGCATGAACGCTCGCGCGCGCGCGGTGCGTCAGTTGAGGAGCTTCGGCCCCTGGGCTCCACCCTTGGGAGGACGCCCGCGCACATCGAAGGCGAGCGCGCCGTCGCGCTGATCGACCGTCACGTGCCCGCCGTTCTCGAGCTCGCCGAACAGCAGCTGGTCACCGAGCGGCTTCTTGATCTCGTCCTGGATCAGCCGCCCGAGCGGGCGGGCGCCCTGATCTTTGTCGTAGCCCTTCTCGGCCAGGTACGCGCGACCCGCCGGCGTGAGCGAGAGCGTGACCTCACGGTCGGCGAGCTGCTCGCCGAGCTCCTTCATGAACTTGTCGACGACGAGCTCCATCACCTCGCGCGAGAGCGGGTCGAACTGGATGCGCGCGTCGAGGCGGTTCCTGAACTCGGGGCTGAACGTGTTCTTCAGCGCGAGCTCTTCCTTGCCGCGCGCGTCGCGCTGGCCGAAACCGACCATGCCGCGCGCCATGTCTTGCGCGCCGACGTTGCTGGTCATGATCAGCACCACGTGGCGGAAGTCGGCTTTCTTCCCGTTGTTGTCGGTGAGCGTCCCGTGGTCCATCACCTGCAGGAGCACGTTGAACACGTCGGGATGCGCCTTCTCGATTTCGTCGAGCAGCAGCACGGCGTGGGGAGTCTTGGCGATTGCTTCGGTGAGCAGGCCGCCGCGGTCGTAGCCGACGTAGCCGGGCGGGGCGCCGATCAGCCGCGAGACCGTGTGCCGCTCCATGTACTCGCTCATGTCGAAGCGAATCAGCTCGATGCCGAGCGTCTTGGCGAGCTGGCGGGCGGCCTCGGTCTTGCCGACGCCGGTGGGGCCCGTGAAGAGGTAGGAGCCGATGGGCTTCTCGCGCGGGCGCAGGCCGGCGCGGGACAGCTTGATGGCCGTGGACAGCTCTTTCAGCGCCCGCGACTGGCCGAACACGACCTGCTCGAGGTCGTGCTCCAGGTTCTTGAGCGCGGTCTTGTCGCTCGAGCTCACCTGCTTGGGCGGGATCTGCGCCATGCGCGCCACCACCGCCTCGATGCGCTCGGTACCGACCACGGCGTTGGCGCCGTCTTCGAGCTTGGCGTCGGCCCCCGCCTCGTCCACGAGGTCGATGGCCTTGTCCGGCATCTTGCGGTCGTGGAGGTGCCGATCGGCGAGCTTCGCGGCCGCGTCGACCGCGTCGCTTTCGTAGCGCACGCCGTGGAATTCCTCGTAGCGCGGCAAGAGACCCTTCAGGATCAGCACGGTTTCTTCGAGGCTCGGCTCGAGCACCTCGATCTTCTGGAAGCGGCGCGCGAGCGCGCGGTCACGCTCCACGTGCGTGCGGTACTCCTCGAAGGTGGTCGCGCCGATGCAGCGCAGCTTGCCGCTCGCGAGCGCGGGCTTGAGCAGGTTCGCGGCGTCCAGCGTGCCGCCGCTCGCGGCGCCCGCGCCGATCACGGTGTGGAGCTCGTCCACGAACAGCACGGCCCCGGGCTGCTCGCCGAGCTGCTTCAAGACGGCCTTCACGCGGTTCTCGAAGTCGCCGCGGAAGCGCGTGCCGGCGACGAGCGCGCCCATGTCGAGCGAGTAGATGACCGCGTCTTCGAGCGGCTTCGGCACCTCTTTGTTGACGATACGCTGCGCTAGACCTTCGACGATGGCGGTCTTGCCGACGCCCGCGTCCCCGACGAACAGCGGATTGTTCTTCTTGCGGCGCGAGAGCACCTGGATGGCGCGGCGCAGCTCCTTCTCGCGGCCGACCAGCGGCTCGATTTCCCCCGCCTGGGCGCGCTCGTTCAGGTTCACCGCGAAGCGGGAGAGGGCATCGCCGCCGGCCTCCCGCTCCTCGTCCTCGCCCTCGGGCTCGCTGCCGGGACTGACCTCCAGGGCCTCGTCGTCGCTGCCGTCCTTGGCGACGCCGTGGGAGACGTAGCTCACGACGTCGTAGCGGGTGAGACCGCACTCGTTCATGGCCTGCACGGCCGGGGAGTCCGCCTCCGCGAAGATCGCGATGAGGACGTTGTGCCCCTTGAGCTCGTCCTTGCCGCTCGACTGGACGTGGATGGCGGCCCGTTGCAGCACGCGCTGGAAGCCGCGCGTGGGGGTCGGTTGGACGGGCTCGTCACCCGTGACGGCGCTGAAGTCGTCCACGAGGATGCGTTCGAGCCGGCGCTTGAGCTTGTCGGTCTTGCCGCCCGCCTTGCGGATGACCTTGGAGGTGGCTTCGTCGTGCAGCAGGGCGTAGAGCAGGTGCTCGACCGCCATCACGTCGTGACGGCGCGTCACCGCCTCGCGCAGCGCGAGCGAGCAGGCGATTTCGACTTCGGCGCTGACTTTCACAGGTCCTCCCCGTAGCCTTCCGGCTCCGCCGTGCAGCGCAGGGGGTGCCCGTGCTCCTTGGCGTAGGCCATCACCGCGGAAGCCTTCGTCTCGGCCACGTCGCGCGTGAAGGTGCCGACGATGCCGTAGCCCTTGTGATGAACGTGGAGCATGACCTGCGTGGCCTCGGTCTCATCCATGTGGAAGAATTTGGACAGCACGTGCACGACGAATTCCATGGTGGTGTAGTCGTCGTTGTGCAAGACCACCACGTAGCGCCGCGGGCGCTCCACCTTCGGGCGCTCTTGAACGCCCAGGTCGCCTTCGGGGCTCGGGCGGGTCTTCGGATCCTGCGTCGCCATTTCCGACCTGTGATCTTGCGCACGAGATCGCCTTTTGTCGACTCCCGCAGTTTCGTTATCGGCGGGGCCGCACCCTGGCTTGTCTCGTGGGGCCCCGGCCTCACTCGGGCGTTCTGGCGGGGGTTTGGAGGGTGTACTGCCAGGTATGCGGCCGTCTGGCCGTGGGCTTAAGTGTGGCCGTGGGCTTAGGTGGGTGTCAGATCGACGCGGCGAATTCGCGGCCGAATTCCAGCGGGGACGGCCGATCCGCGGGGTTTCGCAGTGTTGCGGCGCGGAGGACCTTGGCAACGGAGGTCGGGTACGGGCGCAGGCGCTCGGCGTCCTCGAAGGGGTCGCGACGCATGTGGGCGATGATGCGGTCGCGCTGGTTCTGGATCTCGTCGAAAAAGGCGCGGCCGCTCGTGACGTTGTAGATGGTCCCGGCGAGGGAGTACACGTCCGAGCGCGGGTCGAGCTCCACGGGGTCGAGCACCTGTTCGGGCGCGATGTAGCCGGCCGTTCCCGCCACGAAGCGACCGCCGGCTTCGGGGGGCACGCGGATGGCTCGCACCATGCCGAAGTCGATCACGACCGCGGCGAGCGGCTGCGCGCGTGCCGGGTCGCGGTGCTTGTCGGGGTTGAATTTCTCCCCGCCCGCGAGGGGCAAGCGGAGCCAGATGTTCGCGGGCTTGATGTCGCGGTGCACCAGACCGGCATTGTGCAGCGCCGCAAGGCCCGCGCAGCTCTCGATCACGGTCTGGCGGAGCTCGAACAGCGACATTGGCTGGGCGGCGGAGTACTGCTTGAGGTCGGCGCCGATCAGGTACTCGAGCACCAGAAATGGCATGCCGTCCGAAACACCGCGATCGATGATGTTCGCCACGTTCGGATGGTAGAGACCGGCCAGCACCCTGGCCTCCTCCACGA
>DASXWF010000455.1:0-1838 GCA_036503835.1 Polyangiaceae bacterium
GGCGGTGCTGCTCGGCGACGGCTCGTCACGCGCACCAAGACCGTCGGCGACGAAGGCGACATCACCGCCCTGCGCGACATCGAGAAGCGCATCGAAGACGAGCTTCTGCGCCTCGAAAAGATGGAGAAGCACAGCGAGAACATCCGCAAGAACGTCGACGGCATCAGCGACGAGATCCGCAAGGCGCAGAAGAAGCTCGACCTGCTCCTGCGGAACGCGCGCAGCACGCTGACGACGCTGAACGTCGAGGTGAGCGACGAGGCGATCGAGATCGAGAGTCCGATCGCCCTGCCGAAGGGCTCGTTCGATGCGGCGGTATTGGCGCTGCCCAGCGGCGGCGAGGCTGCGTAAGACGTCGCGCGCGGCGCGCATCACCATGCGGCGCGGTTTCGATGGTTCGACTTCGACGTGGTGAAGAGCGGGGCTACACCTCCTGGCGGCGAGCCGTTCCTTCGACCGCTCAACTCGGTCGAACTGACCAAGTGGCACGCGCTGCGGAAGCTCGGCGCGCTTCACTTCTTGGCTGGGGAGTGAGACCACGCCGCACGCCTGTCTGCGGATCCGCCCGGCTCCGCCCGAAGGTCTAAGTCCGGGCTTGGGCTCCAGAGCCTGGACTCGCACCGTCGGCCCGCCAAGCGACCGGGACTGACGTCTGTCTGCGGATCCGAACGGATCCGCGCGAAGGTCTAAGTCCAGGCTACGGAGCCCACAAAAACAGCGAGCCCGCCTTTGGCGGGCTCACCTCGATCTCGGGCTCCAGAGCCTGGACTCGAACCAGGGACCCGGCGGTTAACAGCCGCCTGCTCTACCGACTGAGCTACTCTGGAATGGGGGCCGCGAAGAGTACCCGCGGCGGGCAGCAGGTCAAGCCCCGAAACCGCCCGCAGACCCTCTAAAAAACAGCGGAGCCTCACCGATGTCGCCTGGCCCTCCGCCCGGTCTTCGCACAGGCCCCGACCGGCTCGCGAGCCGTGGCTCAGGCGGAGCGGGCTTCGGCGGCGGCGGGTCGCTTCCCGCTCACCGGCAGGCGAATCAGGAACGTCGTGCCCTTGCCGGGCTCGCTCTCGAAAGTGAGGTCGCCGCCGTGCTTGTCGCGCACGACCGAGCGCGCGATGGGGAGGCCCTGGCCGGTGCCTTTGCCGACACCCTTCGTGGTGAAGAACGGTTCGAAAATGCGCACCGCCACCGAGTCGGGAATGCCCGCGCCGGTGTCGCTGATGCTGATCAGCACGCACTCCCCGTCGCAGCGGGTCTTGACCGCAATCGTGCCGCGCTGCGTGGTGCCCTTCACGACATCCTCGATGGCGTGCGCCGCGTTCACGACGATGTTCAGGACGGCCTGGTTCACCTCGCCGAGGTGACACATCACGTGCGGGATTTCACCGAAGTCCGTGGTCACGTCCGCGACGGTCTTGTACTCGTTGCGCGCGATGGTGAGGGTGCTCGTGATCGCCTGGTTGAGGTCGACCGCCATCATTTCCTTCGTGTCCGGATGCGCGAACGCCTTCATCGAGCGCACGATGTCGGCGACGCGCGACAGCCCCTCGATCGAGCGATCGATGGCGCGCGGTACGTTCTCCAGCATGTAGTCGAGATCGGCCGCTTCTTCCGCCGCGCCGATCGTTTCGAGCAGCGGGTGGTCGGGCGCCGCGGCGGCGAGCGCCTGGACGAGCTCGCGATACTTGGGCAAGAGCCCGGTGAACTCGACCATCGCGTCGTGCAGGAAGTGCACGTTGTCGCCGACGAATTGGATGGGTGTGTTGATCTCGTGCGCCACGCCGGCCGCGAGGCGCCCGACCGATTCGAGCTTTTGCGCCTGCCGCAGGTCGAGCTCCAGC
>DASXWF010000456.1:0-3256 GCA_036503835.1 Polyangiaceae bacterium
TGGACGGAGGAGTCGGGATGGGTGGCGGCTCCGGAACGGGCGGCAAGGGCGGAATCGGCGGAGCCGAGGCTGGCGCGGGTGCCGGTGGCGACGATTCACACGCCGGCGGCTCCGGTGCTGGTGGCGAGGCCGGCGCGGGTACCGGCGGCACCCCTCAGGCAGGAAACGGCGGGTCGAGCGGGTCGAGCGGATCGGGCGGGTCGGGCGGAAACGCGGGCAGCGTGAACCAGGGGGGCGAGGCCGGCGAACCCCCGGGCCCGATCGAGGAGGAAGAGCCGTACGAAGGACCCTGTCCGGGCTCGGTGCTGGAGGGCTGGGCGAGCGTCGCCGGGCACGACTTCGATCCGGCCGTGGCGGCGGAACCGCCGCCCGAAGTCGTGGTCACCGAGGCGGCGGATCTCGTCAGCTACGCCGCGAGCCCGGATCCGTACGTGATCCGCATTTCCGGAACGATCGCGGTTCCGGTGCTGGACGTGACCTCCAACAAGACCATCATCGGCGAAGGTGCGACCGCGAAGCTCGAGGGTGGGATTCGGATTCTGGGCACCTCGATCGAGCCGAGCGGCATGATCTCCAACGTGGTGATCCGAAACCTGGCGATCGACGCCACGACGGCGAACACCTCCGAGCTGCAGGACGAGGACGACGGGATCATGATCGCCTACGCCCACCACGTCTGGATCGATCACGTCGACGTCTGGGACGCGCCGGGCGACAACCTCGACGTCAGAAACGGCTCCGACAACGTCACCGTCTCGTGGACGAAGTTCCGCTTCGTGGCCGGGGCGCGCCGTCCCGCCACGCGCATCGGCCATTCCGACGACAACGTCGCCGAGGACACGGGCAGGTTCAAGGTCACGCTCCATCACAATTGGTGGCACGACAGCGTCGATCAGCGCATGCCCCGGGTGCGCTTCGGCGACGTGCACGTCTACAACAACTACTATTCCAATCGGAACGAGTATTATGCGGACAACGCGTATTGCATCGCGGCCGCGTTCCAGTCGCGTCTCGTCGTCGAGAACAACTTCTTCGACGAAGCGCTGAACCCGCACGTCTTCTTCAGCTTCGTCGGTGGCACGGCATCGTTCACCGAGCCGACCGCCCAGATGGTCGCCACCGGAAACACGTACGTCGGCCCGTCGGACGCGGAGGGCGGCAAGCTCTCCGGGCAGGGTGACGCCTTCGTGCCGCCCTATCCGTTCACGCTCGAGCTCGCCGATGGCGTGATGAGAAACGAGATCCGGCACTGCGCCGGAGTGCCGCCGGAAGAGCTCAGGCCGTAGCAGCCGCATCACTTTCGCCCCCGGGCCAGCACTGAGTCTCGTCGCCGTGGCGCTCGCGGCGTTGGCGTTTCTGGCTTTTGTTCGCGGTTCTGTCGCGCGCGCTGAGAGACACACGGATCTCGCGCGCTCGCGCCACACACGATCCTTTCAGCTCCAAAGGAGTATTGCGTGGCAATCAGAACGTGATCTCCACTATCGAATTCTCCGATCACTCCCACCGAGATTGGGAATAGTATCGGCGAGTCATCATGGCCCAAAAACGGTCATGCCGGGCGGCGCTCGCCTTCGTCTGCGCCGTCTCTGCCGCGTGTACCGGTGAAGTGTCACCGCCGCTCGGTCCTGGTACGGGCATGGCCGGGAGCCTGAGCAACGGTGGTGCACCGGGCGCTGGCGTGGGCGGCGGGACGGCCGTGAGTGGCGGGACGGCCGCGAGCGGCGCGCCGTCGATGCCGGCGGGAGCGACGGGCTTCCCTTCTGCGGGCGCACCGAGCAACGGCGGCAGTTCGGGTGCGCCTACCGTCTTCAGCCGGGTAGGTCTCGCCGCGCGCCTCAGCAAGTTCGAGTATCGGAACAGCGTGGCCGATCTGCTCGGCGTCGCCTTGCTGCCGGAAGAGCTCGACGCGGCGGTCGGAGGCATTCCGGACGACACCGGTGACGGTGTCTTCAAGCACCTCGCCGACAAGCAAACGAGCGTCGAACAGCACGCCCTCGCGTACTTTCAGATCGCCGAAGCCGCGGTCGAGCGCGCCGACGTGCCGGCGCTCGCCGCCCGACTCGGCACCTGCGTCGAGGCGACCGCGGCATGCGGGACGGCGCTGATTCAGGCGCTCGGCAAGCGGATGTTCCGCCGTCCGCTCGAGCAGCGGGAGGTCGACGCGATGCTCGTCGTGTACGACGCCGCGCTCGCCGAGCAGTCGGACTTCACCGAAGCGGCGCGCTGG
The DNA here is from genome assembly GCA_036503835.1 of Polyangiaceae bacterium. GTDB lineage: Bacteria > Myxococcota_A > Polyangia > Polyangiales > Polyangiaceae > PMG-095. The sequence goes on from DASXWF010000456.1 coordinate 2,228, forward strand.
ACGCTGCTCGCGCTGTTGCAGACACCGGAGTTCCTGTTCCGGCTGGAGAGCGAGACCACCGGCATGCCCGGACAACCGCGCGATCTGAACGGCTACGAGCTGGCCGGGCGTCTCTCGTCGTTTCTGTGGATGAGCGTTCCCGACGACGCGCTGCTCGCGGCCGCCGCCGACCAGAGCCTGGTCAGGCCGGAGATCCTTCAGGCGCAAGTGAAACGCATGCTCGCCGATCCGAAAGCACAGCGCTTCACGGAGGCCTTCGCGGCGGATTTCAGCCGGGCGCGCTTCGCGTCGTACGAGGGCGCGACCGACGCCGATCGCAGGGCGCTGAACGAGTCCGTGGTCGCGACCTTCCAGGATCACTTCTGGACGCAACAACGCAGCGTCGCCGACCTCTTCGTCACGACGCGCTTCCTCGTCAACCCGACGGTCGCGGGGCTGCTCGGCCTGCCCGCGACCGGAACGGGCCTGCAAGCGGTGGACGTGGCGGCGCTCCCGCAGCGCGTGGGGTTGATGGCGCATCCGGGCGTCATCGCGGGCATGGGCGATCGCGGCACGGGCTCGTTCGTCAATCGAGGCAAGTACCTGATGGAGCGGCTGCTCTGCCGAAATCCGATCGCGGTACCTGCCGAGATCGTCACCGAAATCGAGGCGTTCAACGCGGACACCACGGGCCTCAACGAGCACGAGCGCGTCGCGATTCGCATGATGCGTCCGACCTGTTGGGGCTGCCACGCGCAGTTCGAGCCGCTCGCCTTCGGCTTCTCGCGCTTCGACGGCGCCGGCCGCTACGTCGGGGAGATGGACACGGCCGGCAAGCCTCTCCCGCTCGACGGCTGGATCCCGACGGGCGGCGACGTGGAACCGGAGTACAGCGACGTGGCGAGCTACATGCGGCTTCTCGCGACCGACCCCGTCGTGCAGACCTGCCTGACGGAGCACTTCATCGCTTTCGCGACTGCGCGCAGCAGCGACGAGCTCGCGCGCCTCGAGGCGGGGCGCGTCGGCGAGCGCTACCTCGCGAACGGCAGC
>DASXWF010000457.1:0-3584 GCA_036503835.1 Polyangiaceae bacterium
AGGTCGCCTCCAGCTTGAGGTCGCCCTTCAGCGCCTGCTCGTCCACCGGCGCGGCGGCGAGCGCCGTCTGCGCGAGCGCGACGGTCTTGGCGTCGGCGTTCGCGAGCAGCTCGTCGGCGACGGCTCCGTCGCTCTCGCGGGCGCAGCGCACGGCGTCGGCGAGCTACCCGGCGTCACCGGGGCGCATTTCGGAGATGGCGATCGCGTAGCGGCAGCCGAGCTCGCGGCGTCCCGCCCAGCGAGCGAGGCGCGCCAGGCGCTTCTGTGCGGCCACGTCGCCCGGTCGCACGTCGACGACGCTGCCGAGCACGCGGATCGCGGCGCTCCGCTCGCCGCGCGAGGCCAGCACGTCCGCGCGCGCCGTGATCGCTTCGGGATCCAGCGGCTCCTTTTCCGACCAGCGCGCCGCCAGGGTTTCGGCGCGCGCGAGGTCGCCCGCCGCGAGCGAGAGACGGAACAGCTTCTTCAGGGACTCGCGCCGGTTCTCGTCGCGTTCGAGCTCGCGAGCGGCCGCTTCGAGGGCGCTCGCGCCCGCGCTCCTCGGGATCAGGCGCTCGGTGACGACTTCACCGTTGCGCTGCCAGACCTTGCGCATCGGAATCATGCGGCGAGGCCGCGGCGGGGGATCCTCGAACTCGAAGGGGTTCTGAACGTCCGCGTTGGCGGACTTCTTCGCGGGGCTCGCGGGTTTCGGCGCAGGAGCAGGAGTCGACGGCGCGGGGGCGGGGCGCGCTTCCGCTCGTGACAGCGCCTTGGCTTCGGACGCATCGCCCGGCGCCATGGACGCGGGTCCCCGCGCGCTTCTCCCCGACGGCGCCCCGAGACCCCCGCCGCCCAGGCCGATGCCGGAGAGCGTACCCGAGCCGCTGCCGTCGGCTCGGGCTTCGTCCTCGGCGCCGACGTCGAGCGTGCCTTCGGCGCTCTCGGCCTGAGCGGCCTCCTCGCCGCTGAAATCCGGCGCCGAGCGGGTGTTGTCGAGGCCGAACGCGCGGAACATGGCCTCGCTCTCGAGCACGAGCAGCGAGGTGTAGCGGCTCGCGACGGAGAAGCGGCTCGAGAGCGCGACGGCTTCCTCGCGGGCCGCGGACGTGCCCTCGCGTTCGAGATCGGTGATGCGCGCGGAGGCGAACAGTCGCGGGACGAACGCGTTCCCGCGCGCCTCGCTCGCGCGCAAGCGCAGGGGATAGCGCTGCTCGAACGCGCGGCCGGAGACCTTGCCGCGCAGCACGACGTCGCCCGTGAGCTCCAAATTGTCCATGCGCGCGACGACGAACGCCTCGCCGCCGGCCGGGATCGCGTCGAGGCGGGCGGGAGCGATCGACCGCATTCCCTCGGGTAAGGTCAGGCTCACGTCCGAGAGGGCGCTGCCGGAGCTGGCGCCGATCACCGCGTACGCGCTCTCGAGCACGCTTTCGCCCGGTACGTACGGGACGAGCACGCCGCCGCCGCCCCGCGCGAGCGCGGCGAGCGTCGCCTGGTCGGACTCGGCGCCGACCGCGACGGCGATCACGCTGGCCGGCCGCCGCCCGACGCTGCGCGCGACGGCTCGCTCCACGCTGCCCGGCCGGACTTGCCCCACCGTCGGCGCGCCGTCTCCGACGTAGATCACGCGGCGGTCACCGCCGGCGTCGCCGCTGCGATCGGCGCCGCCGAGCTCACCGAGCGCGCGCTCCACGGCCCCCACGAGGTCCGAGCCGTCTTCCGGCTGAATCCCGTCGAGAAACTTGCGGACCTCGCCGCCCGCGAGCTGTCCGCCGCCGAGCGCGCCGCCCGGCAACACCCGGCATTCGACGCCACAGGCGAGCACGGTCACGCGATCTTCCGGGGCGAGCTCGCGCGCGACACGCACGGCGAGATCGGCCGCGCGCCGGTAGCTCTCGCCGAACATCGAGCGGCTCGAGTCCACGACCAGCGCGAACGAGCGCGGCCCGCCGCGCTCGGGGCGCGGCAGCTTCGGGCGCAGCGAGATCGCGACGTACGGCGCGCCGTCGCGGCTCGCTGTCGCGCGCGCCCCGTGGGGCGTGGTGCTCGTGGGCGGCTCGGGCTCGGCCGCGCGCGTGTCGAGGTAGGACCAGGCCGTGAGCTCGCTGCCGCGGTCGGGGAGGGCGTACTCGAGCGAAAGATCGCCGTTCGGGACGAAGCCGCTCTCCGAGAACCGGAGCGAGCTCGCGCCGTCGGCGGACCTGCCCGCCACGAGCGAGTAGCCGGCCCCGCGCACCCCGAGCCGCTCGTCGTGGCCGCGCACCTCCACGTCGAGGTCGAAGCGCCCGACGCGCGTCGTGCCGCTCGGGTCGTAGGCCAGCGGATAGGTGTAGCGGCGAGTGCCGCCCGAGGCGCGCACGACCTCCGTGTACGCGAGGATCACCCGGCGCGAGCCCTGCTTCGGAATCGGAAAAATCCTGAGCTCGAAGCGGCCTCCGCGCTGCCACTCGAGCAGCGCCGGATCGCGCCACGGACCCGGCACCCACACGATCTCCTCGACCGGCGGGCGCTGCTTGGGCAGAGAGTTCTGGATCGCGCCCCGCCAGATCGCGGCCGCGCGGTCGCGATCCACGAAAGCGCCCTCCTCGAGCTTGCCGTCGACCTCGAGCGCCAGCCGCTCGATCTGCGCCCCCGGCGGCAGCGGAAAGCGGTAGATGCCCTCGAGCACGTCGTTCGTCGTGTTCTCGAACACCTCTTCGACTTCCGTGCGCGCGACGGCGCCCGCGACGCGCACTCGCACGGAGTGCGACGCGAGCCTCACGGCGCCCTTCTGCTCCGCGTCCTGTCCCGGCTTCTTGGCGCGCAGCTCGCCGAGTCCGCGCGGAGTCTCGCGGCGCGCGGGCGCCTCGAAGGTTTCCTCGCTCCAGGCGAGGGACTCGCCGAGCCCGCTCGCGAAGCCGACGAACGGCGGGGCTCCCTGTTCGAGCCGTCCGGTTTCACCGGAGGCGACGCGCACGCTGCGGCTCTCCCGATCCGCGAGCGTCACGCTGCCGCGCGCCACGTTCACCGCGGCGCCGAGCTCGTCGCTTTGCAGCGAGAACTTCGTGCCGTGAACGGTGAGCACCCCCCGCGGTAGCTCGATGCGTGCCTCGACCTTGCTCGGCGCGATGTCGGCGACGAGCGCTCCGCGCACGAGCCGCGCGTGCCGCGGTCCGTCGCCGAGCAGGGCGATCTCGGTGCCCCGGTCCAGACTGATGCGGCTGCCGTCCGAGAGCACGAGCTCCGCGCGCGTCTTCGGGTCGGTGACGAGCCGCGAGCCGCCGGCGAGCTCGGCCCCGGGCGCGAGGGCGCGGCACGCCTTGCCGTCGGGATCGCAGACGCGCAGCGCCTCGCCTTGGGGAGCGGTGACTCGCTCCAGACGTCCCCGCCAGAACCCGCCGCCGGCAGCGGCGGGCAACGGCTCACGCCCGGCTCGAATCAGCAAGAACGCCGCGGCAGCCACGGCCAGGCCGAGCACGACGAGGGTGGCCCGCCGCTCGCGCTGTCCGAACGCCGGCTGAACCGTAGAACCGGCCTTCTCGACAGCCTTTGCGCGCGGCGCCGGTGTGGTCCTCCCCGTGTCCTCCGGATCGCGCGCGTCGAGCGCGCTCAGCACCGCCGCC
>DASXWF010000458.1:0-1935 GCA_036503835.1 Polyangiaceae bacterium
ACGTCGTTCGCGGTCGAGTACGCGGCGCAGGTGCTCTTCACCGGCGGGCGGCGTCACTACGCGTGCAAGCCCGAGTGCCGGCAGCGCGTGCTCGAGGGCGTGCGAGCGGTGCGGCTGGGACAACTGCTCGATCCCCGTTACTTGCCGGAAGATTCGCTCGTGACGCCGGCGCCCGGCGAAGTGCGCGTGACACCCACGCCGCCGCCCGTGAGTCAGGTCGAGCCGAAGCTCGCGGCTGAAGCTCCAGCCTATCGCGCGCGTTCCGCGCCGCGGGTGCTCGCCGTGTTCAATCACAAGGGCGGAACGGCCAAGACCACGACGGCGGTGCACGTCGCCGCCGGCCTCGCGCGAGCCGGAAAGCGCGTTCTGCTCGTCGATACCGACGGCCAGGGCAATGCGGGCGCCTCGCTCGGGGTCACGGCCGAGCGCTCGCTCTACCACGTGCTCGTGATGGGCCTTCCCTACACGCAGGCGCTGGTCGAGGCGCGCCCGAACCTGCACGTCCTGCCGGCGAACGAGACGCTCGCGGCCGCGGAGCTCTACCTCTCGGGCCAGCGGCAGCGCGACCGCGTACTCGCGGCGCGGCTCGAGGGCGTACGCGAGGCCTACGATTTCGTCGTCGTCGATTGCTCGCCGAGCCTCTCGCTCTTGAACCAGAACGCCCTCTGCGTGGCCGACGGCGTGCTCTGCCCCGTCGCCTGCGACTACCTGTCTCTGCTCGGCGTGCGCCAGGTGCTGCGCACCGTGAAGCAGGTCAACCGCCTGCTCGGGCACCGTCTCGCGGTCTGGGGCGTCCTGCCGACGCTCTACGACTCGCGCGCGCGCATCTGCCGCGAGGCGCTCGAGACCCTGCAGAAGACCTTCCAGGGCGTCTGCCTCGATCCGGTGCACTTCGCGATCCGCGCGAAGGAAGCCCCGGCGCACGGCAAGACCCTGTTCGAATACGCGCCCAGCTCCCCGGCTGCCGTGGACTACGAGAACGTGGTCAAGAAGCTGCTCGGGGTTTCGGAGTCTTCTCGAGAAAGCCAAGAGCCGGAGGAACAGCATGAACAGCCGCGACGATCTGCGTGAAGCCACCGCCCGCGTGCTCGACCGAGACGAAGTCGACGGCGTCCTCGGCGGGAGCTTCTACGCCCCCTCGGCGGACCGCCCGAGCAGCGTCGGGACGCGCCCGCAGGACCGCCCCACCCACTACAAGGTCATCTGCATCTCCATGTACACGGACGACCTCGAGCGTCTCGACGAGATGGTGCAATCGCTCAAGGCGCGCGGCCTGACGAAGGCCAACCGCAGCGCGCTCATCCGCTATGCGCTCGGCGCGGTGAAGATCGACGAAGTGCCGAAGGGACTCTGAGGCGCCCGGAGCGGCACGCCGCCGCTCCTCCGACGGGGCGCGTCGTTGCTTGCCTGGTCGAGGCGGGAAGCGCGATAGACTGACGGGGATGCGACCACGAGCTGGAACGGCGTTGGCTCTCGCCGCGCATTTTCTCGCATGCAGCGGCGAAACCGAGCGCGGCGGTCGTGATCGGGAGAGTGCCGCGGGCGGACCGTCGGGTGCAGGTGGAAGTGCCGGTGCGGCAGGCCGCTCCGCGACGGCTGGCAGCTCCGACACGGGAGGTTCGAGCGCCGGCAGCAGCGGCGTCTCGAGCGCCTCCGGCGCGGCTTCCACATCGAACAGCGGCGGTGTCGCCGGGGTGGCCGGTGGTCCCCAGCAGCAAGGCGGGGTCGCAGGTCGCACCGAGATCGCGGGAGCCTCCGGAACCGCAGCCGCCGGCGGCACTGCCAACGCAGCCGGCTCCTCGGGCGAAGGCGGCATGGGCGGCGAAGCCGGAGCGACGAACCAAGCGGGCACTGCCGGACGGGACGCCGCCGGTGCAGGCGGTACGAGCGGCGCACCGAACGACCCCGTCGGGCTTTCCTGGCCGATCGACTGCA
>DASXWF010000459.1:0-13661 GCA_036503835.1 Polyangiaceae bacterium
GCCCGATCAGCGTCGTGTGCAGCGACTGATACATGTTGGGCTTGGGGAGCGCGATGTAGTCCTTGAAACGCCCCGGAATCGGCGTCCAGCGCGAATGCATCGCCCCGAGCGTCGCGTAGCACTCCGCCACCGACTCCACGCAGATGCGGAACGCCAGGATGTCGAAGACCTGCTCGAAGTCGCAGCCCTGGTCCCTCATCTTGCGATGAATCGAGTACATGTGCTTCGCGCGTCCGGTGACGTCGGCGGCGAAGCCCTGCTCGGCGAGACGCGAAATGATCGTGCGGCAGACGCTCTCGATGTAGCGATCGCGATCTTTGGCGGTCTTGGTGAGCTTGCCGGCGAGCGACTGGTAGACGTCGGGTTCGAGGTATTTGAAGGCGAGGTCCTCGAGCTCGCTCTTCACGCGCTGCATGCCGAGGCGCGAGGCGAGCGGCGCGTAGATCTCGCGCGTCTCGCGCGCGATGCGCTCCTGCGCCTCCGGCTTCATGGCGCCGAGCGTGCGCATGTTGTCGAGCCGGTCGCAGAGCTTGACGAGCAGCACGCGCAGGTCGCGCGCCATCGCCACCACCATGCGCCCGAAGCTCTCGGCCTGGCGGTCCTCGCGCGAGCTGAAGTTGATCTTGCCGAGCTTCGTGACGCCGTCGACGATGGTCGTCACCTCGGTGCCGAACTCGCGCTCGAGATCCGCCGTGCTGACGCGCGTGTCCTCGAGCACGTCGTGGAGCAGCCCCGCACAGACGCTCGCCGTATCGAGCCGGAGCTCCGTGATGATTCCCGCCACGCTCGCCGGGTGCACGAAGTAGGGGTCACCGCTCTTCCGGAGCTGGCCTTGGTGCGCCCATTCCGAATAGCGGTACGCCTTCCGGATGAGGTCGATGTCGGCCGCCGGGTGGTAGCTCTTCACGAGCTCGACGAGGGAATCGACTTGGAGCATGGTGTTTGCTCCGGGGACGCCTCGGCGCCCGAGCGCCGCGACGACCTCGGACCGTTCCAACGTAAGTCTCCCTCGAGCCGCTGGCAAAGTCTCGCGGGCCGGCGCTTCAATGACGCTGAAATCGCGACCCCGGCCCGGGGGGCGAAGCCGCGTTCGCAGCTACTCCGCGGAGTGAGCCCTTCGTTTCAGCCGGCCGAGGCGCGTGTCTCGCCGGCGGCGGACGTGAGCCAGCCGCCGAGATCGGAGAGCGCCCGTTCCGCCATGGCCTCGTACTTCGCCCGCTTTTTCAGGCGGGTGCCGGAGTAGGGCTCGAGGTGCGAAAACGTGATGTTCGAGGGCTGGTAGTCCTTCGGATTGCGCGAGAGCTGGGCAATCAAGCCGCCGAGCGCCGTGGTCGCGGGCGGCAGGCGCGGCTCGTTGCCGGCGAGGCGCTCGGCAATGAAGCGGCTCACGAGGAGGCCGCTCGCCGCGCTCTCCACGTAGCCTTCGACGCCGCTGATCTGGCCGGCGAAGTAGATTCCGGGCGACGAACGCAGCTGGAACGTCGCGTCGAGCAGCAGCGGCGCGCACAGGAAGGTGTTTCGGTGCACCGCGCCGTAGCGCAGGATCTCCGCCTCCTCGAGGCCCGGGATGCTGCGGAAGAGGCGCTCCTGTTCCGCGCGCACGAGGCGGGTCTGGAAGCCGACCAGGTTGTAGGCGGTCGCGGCGGAGTCTTCCGGGCGGAGCTGCACGACGGCGAAGGGCCAGCGCCCGGTGCGCGGGTCGGTGAGGCCGACGGGCTTCATGGGGCCGAAAGCGAGCGTCATCTCGCCGCGGTCGGCCATCACTTCGATCGGCAGGCAGCCTTCGAAGTAGCGGACGTCCTCGAAGCTCTCGGGTTCGACTTTCTTCGCGGCGCGGAGCTCGGCGACGAACGTTTTGTAGCCGGCCTCGTCGAAGGGACAATTGAGGTAGGCCTGCTTGTCCTCTTCGCTCTCGCCCTTCTCCCAGCGCGAGGCGCGGAAGATGCGCGACTCGTCGATGGAGTCGGCGGCGACGATGGGAGCGATGGCGTCGTAGTAGGCGAGCCGTTCCTGCCCGACCGCGCGAGCGATGTCGGCGGCGAGCGCGTCACCCGTGAGCGGGCCGGTCGCGACCACGAGCGGCCGACCCTCCGGGAGTTTTTCGACGAGCCCGGCCCGGACTTCGACGAGCGGGTGCTGCTTCAGGTACTCCGTCATGAGCGCCGAAAAGCGCTCGCGATCGACGGCCAGCGCGCCGCCGGCGGGGACGCGCGTCTGGTCGGCCGCGCGCATCACGAACGATCCGGCGCGGCGCATCTCCTCTTTCAAGAGGCCGACGGCGTTCGCGAGCGCGGCGCCGCGGAAGGAGTTCGAACAGACGAGCTCGCAGAGCGAATCGCTCGATTGCGCGGGCGTCCGGGCGTGCGGCTTCTGCTCGAGCAGTACGACGCGGATCCCGCGCTCGGCGAGCCCGAGCGCGACCTCCGAACCGGCGAGCCCGGCGCCGACGACGGTGACGGTGGGCGTGCTCACGGCGGGGCCGATGCGCGTTCGGTCGCGGTCGTGCGCGCGGCGGGACCGGCCTCCGCCGCCGCGCCGTCGGCGTCACCGCCCTCGGCGGCTTCCTCGAGCGGGCGCGAGTAGCCGCACTCCTTGCCGCGCCCGCACATGAGCTTCGGGCTCTTCTGCCCGCCGCCGTGGACGAGGAAGGGGTGCTGGCAGAGCGGGCACGGCTCGTTCACCGGCTTCTGCCAGAGCTTGAAGTCGCACTTCGGGTAGTTGATGCAGCCGTAGAACGAGCGCGAGCCGCGCTTCTTCGAGCGGATCTCGACGAGGTCGCCGGCGCACTTCGGACAGGGCACGCCGAGCGGCACCGGACGCGCGTTCTTGCACTCCGGATAGCCGCTGCACGACAGGAACTCGCCGTAGCGCCCCGTCTTGACGATCATCGGCTTGCCGCACTTGTCGCACGCGATGTCGGTCACGCGCGGCTGGACCGGCTGCTGCCCGTCCTTGCCGAGATCGCGCGTGAACTTGCACTTCGGATACGCCTCACACCCGAGGAAGAAGCCGTTCTTGCTCCAGCGCTTCAGCATGCGGGAGCCGCACTCCTCGCACTTGTGCTCGGTGGGCTCGGGGTCGGGGGCCCAGCGCTTGCCCTTCTTGGCGCGATCGAGCACGCCGCGGAAGCGCTCGTAGAAGCGCGAGAGCAGCGCCTTGCGATCGAGCTTGCCCGCCTGCACGTCGTCGAGCTCCTCCTCCATCTTCGCGGTGAAGGTCGGCTCCATGAAGTCGAGGTCGGTCGAGACCAGACCGTCCACGACGATCTTGCCGAGCTCGCTCGCCTTCATTTGCCCGCCCGGCAGGCGCTCCACGTAGTCGCGCGCCTGCACCTTGCTGATGATTTCGGCGTACGTGCTGGGGCGGCCGATGCCGCGCTTCTCGAGCTCCCGAACGAGCGAACCTTCGTTGAAGCGCGCCGGAGGCTGGGTGAACTTTTGCTCCGTCACGACGCCGGGCGGCGTCACGAGCTCGAGCGTCTCGCCGTCGCCGATCGGCGGCAGCGTGCCGTCCTCGTCGTCGCTCGGTCGCGCGGCGGCCTTCGCGGCGCCGTTCTCCTCGGCGGGGGTCTTGGCCTCGCCGTTGCCTTCTTCCTCGCCGGCGAGCTCCTTCGGGCCTTCCTCGAGCGCGCGCCCGGCCTGGTACTGCTCGAGCCAGCCGCTGAACTTCAGCACCTTGCCGCTCGCGCGCAGGCCGTAGCGAGCGTGGAGCGGGGACTTCTCCGACGGAGTCGCCTCGATGTCGACGCCGGTCTGATCGTAGACGGCGTGCGACATCTGCGACGCGATGAAGCGGTTCCAGATCAGCTGGTAGAGCTTGAACTGCTCGTCGCTCAGGTGTTTCCGGATCTTCTGCGGGGCGAACTCGAGCGAGGTCGGGCGGATCGCCTCGTGCGCTTCCTGCGCGTCCTTGCGCGACTTGTAGACGTTCGGCTTCTCGGGCAGGTGGCGCGGTCCGTACGTTTCCTCGATGAATTTTCGGGCTTCCGCGACGGCGTCCGGGCTCACGCGCACCGAGTCGGTACGCATGTAGGTGATGAGACCGACGAGCCCCCCGTCCTTCTTCAGGTCGATGCCTTCGTAGAGCTTCTGCGCGATGCTCATCGCGCGCTTGGTCGTGAAGCGCAGGTAGCTCGTCGCGTCTTGCTGGAGCTTGCTCGTGGTGTAGGGCGCGGGGGCGTGACGCTTCTGCTCGCGCTGCGTGACGCCCGAGACGCGGAACTTGGCGCTCGCGAGGTCGCGCTTGATCTTGCCGGCCTGCTCGCCGTTGGTCACCTCGATCTTTTCGCCGTCGGCCTTGGCCAGGCGCGCGACGAAGTTCTCCTTCGCCTTGCCGCGCAGGCCGAGGGTCACGTTCCAGTACTCTTCCGGAACGAAGGCTTCGATCTCGCGCTCGCGGTCGACGATCAGCCGGAGCGCCACCGACTGGACGCGGCCCGCGCTCAGACCGAACGCGAGCTTGTTCCAGACGAGCGCCGAGACGTCGTAACCGACGATGCGATCGAGCACGCGCCGCGCGCGCTGCGCATCGTAGAGGTGCTGGTCGAGGTCGCGCGGCGACTCGAGGCCGCGCTGGACGCCTTTCTTCGTGATCTCTTCGAACTCGACCCGCTTCACGTCGAGCTCCGGGCGCTTGAGCTCGTCGGCGAGGTGCCAGGCGATGGCCTCTCCTTCGCGGTCGGGGTCGGTCGCCAGCAGGAGTACGTCGGCGCGCTTTGCCTCGGTCTTGAGCTCCGAGAGGACCTTGGCCTTGCTCTCGATGACCTCGTACGTCTCCTGGAAGCCTTTCTCGACGTCGATGCCCATCCGCTTGGGCAGGTCCTTGATGTGCCCCTTGCTCGCCACGACCTCGTAGCCAGACCCCAAGTACTTCTTGATGGTCTTGGCCTTGGCGGGCGATTCGACGACGACGAGGGTCTTACCCATGACTTCCTTCTGCCAGCGGGGCGGTGCGGGGCGCTAAGTTTCGGCCAATGTTACGCCGGCGCAAGGGGTAGAACCGGCACACTTTCCGATTTATTCCTGTAATTTCGATGATTTATCGACTGAAACCAAAGTCACGGGACCGGTCGGCTGGAGCCAGCCCAAGGGGTCGGGAGCTAAAGCGCCTTCCAGCGTGAGCGTCAAGACGTGGTTCTGCACGACCCCGGCCGGGAGCCCCGTGCGCTGACAAACATCGTCCAGGTGGCGGGCGCCGGCAATGATGGCTCCGCGGACCCGTTCCCTTTCCGAATGACCGCGCTGGGCCCCGGGCACTGGGGCGCCGAAGCGAAGCTCACCCTGGCGCGACGCCCCCGAGGACCGGCGAGAGCAAGTCGGAGCCAGCGGGACGAGCAGCTGGCGTTCGAGCTCGGCGAAAACGTCGGCAGGCCCGGTGCAGAGCTTGGCTCCGCGACGGAGCTCCAGCAGCGAGCCGGCGCCGCGCTTGTTCCAAGGAGCGGACGGCACGATGAACAGCGGCCGCGCGAGCCGGCGCGCCCAGCTCGCGGCGTTGCGCGCGCCGCTTCGAAACGGCGCCTCCACGACCACGAGCAGGTGGGTGAGCGCCGCGAGACAGCCGTTTCTTGCGAAAAATGCGCCCCTTTTCGCGGGTTGCTCGTCCGGAACCAGGGAGACGTAGGCTCCGCCTTCGGCCACGACGCGAGCGAAGAGCCCGCGGTTGGACGCAGGAAAGGCGGCGTCGAATCCGGCGGGGGCCACGACGACGGTCCGCCCGCCCGCGTCGAGCGCGCCGAGGTGGGCGGCACTGTCGATGCCGAGGGCGCCCCCCGAGAAGACGGTCACTCCACGCTCGGTGAGCTCGGCGGCGAGCCGCCGCGTGAACGCGCGCGCCCGTCGCGTGGGCGTGCGGGTGCCCACGATGGCGACGGACGGACCTCTGGGTAGCTCGCCTCGCAAGTACAGGGTAAGGGGCGGGCACGGCAGATCCGCGAGCCGGTGCGGTAGCTCGGCGCCCGTCAGCCTTCGCGCGGGATCGGTCACGAAGGCTGCTTCGGCCATTTCCCGCCTCCGGTTGTCCGGAACTGGAGCCGAAGGAGGATAGTATGCTACCTTTCCCGACATGAAGCTCGTCGTGGCCACCCACGGTCACTGCTTCGATGGTCTGGCGAGCGCGGCGCTCTTCACCCGCCTCGTGCAACGGATCCGCGAGGAGCCGGTGGAACTTTCCTACCGCGCCTGCGGGTACGGCAATGGCCAGACACGGCCGGACGAGCGACTGCTCTCGGGCGACGAAAACGCGATCCTCGATTACCGGTACTACCCGAGCGAGCGGCTCACCTGGTACTTCGACCACCACCGCACGGCGTTCGCGGGCGACGACGACCGCGCCCACTTCGAGGCGCGGCGTGACAACGGCCGTTACTTCTACGACGCGGGAGCGACCTCCTGCACGAAGCTCATCGAGCGCGTCGCGCGCGAGCGCTTCGGCATCGAGGATCTCGGTCTGTCGGAGCTCGTCGGCTGGGCCGATCGCATCGACTCGGCGCGGTTTCAGAGCGCGGCCGAGGCGGTGGACCGCTCCAATCCGATGATGCGCTTCGCCAGCGTCGTCGAGCACTACGGGGACGACGGGTTCTTGAAGGATCTGGTGCCCAAGGTGCTGGAGCGCCCGCTCGAGGACATCGCCGCTTCGCCGGAGGTGGCCGCGCGCTACCGGCCGCTCGGCAGGAAGTACGAGCGCTTCGTGGATCGCGTGAAGAAGAGCAGCCTGCGCCAGGGCCGCGTGGTCTTCGTCGATCTCACGGAGGAGGTCCTCGACAGCGTGGGTAAGTTCGTCACCTACGCGCTGTTCCCCGACTCCGTTTACTCGGTGATCATCGGCCTTTTGAAGCACGGGCCGAAGATTTCGGTCGGCTACAATCCCTGGTCCGGTCGCCCGCTGGATACGGACATCAGCTCGATCTGCGCCCGCTACGGCGGGGGCGGTCATCCGGTCGTCGGCGGGATCGCGTTCTCGAACGCGGAGATCGAGCACGCGCGCAGCGTGGCTCGTCAGATCGCGGCGGAGCTCGAGGGCTGACACCGTTCCGAAGACGCGACGCGCGAGCGGAGCAGGAGGCTCGCATCCGCCCCTGGCTGCGCGCGCCGGGACAACTGCCGCTCGTGCTCGGGCACCGCGGCGCGCGCCATGCCTCGCCCGAAAATACTCTGCTCGCGTTCGAGCGCGCGCGGCAGGAGGGCGCCGACGGCGTGGAGCTCGACGTGAGGCTGGATCGCGACGGGCGCGTGATCGTGCTCCACGACCGGACGCTCGAGCGGGTGTCGCGCGGGACCGAAACGCGCGACGTGGAAACGCTCGGCAGCGCGGAGCTCGCGCGCATCGACGTGGGCTCGGGTGAGCGCGTGCCGGCGCTCGCCGACGTGCTCGCCTGGGCAACGGAGCACCGGATGCGCGTCAACGTCGAGCTCAAGAGCGACGTGACGCGGCGGCGCGCCTTGCTGTTCGGCGTCCGGCGCGCGATCCGCGCGAGCGGCGTCGCGAGCGAGCTCGTTCTGTTCTCGAGCTTCCACCCCGTGTTCGTGCGCGCCCTGAGCGTGCTCCTGCCGGATTTCCCGCACGCCTGGCTGGTCGAGCCGGGTCACCGTCTGCTCCGGCGCGCCCCATTTCACCGGGCCTTCGGCGCGGACGGGATCAACCCCCACTTCCGGCTGGTGACCGCGCCGAACCTGGCGCGCTGGAAGCGCTACGCGCTGCCGGTGAGCACCTGGACCGTCAACGACGACGTGGAGGCGCGGCGTGTCGCCGCGCTCGGCGTGGACGCGATCATCAGCGATCGGCCCGGCGGGATTCTGGCGGCGCTGAAAGGCTAAGCCGAGCGGCGGCCGGCGCGCCCGGAACGGTGCGTGCTCGGCGCGGGACGGCCGCTGCGGCGGGTGTCGGCGAGCGCGGCGAGGATTTCCTGAAGGACGGAGACGGACGCGAGCGCGGTGATCCCCGCGGGGTCGTAGTCCGGTGCGATCTCGACCACGTCGAAGCCGGCGACCTCCGCCCCCACGAGCGCACGCAGGATCTGCTGCAGGTCCCAGGTCGTCATCCCACCCGGCACCGGCAGGCTCGTGCCCGGGGCGTACGCGGGGTCGAGCGCGCCGATGTCCACCGACACGTAGACGGCGCCCTTCTGCACGAGGCTTCTGACCTGGCTCACGACCGCGTGCAGATCCCAGCGCACCTCGTCCACGCCGGCCGTGTCGATGCCGCGCGCGAAGGCGAACGAAAGCTCGTCCGGACCGGCGTACGGGCCGCGCAGGCCGAGCTGCAGCGCGCAGTCGGGGCGCACCAGGCCCTCCTCCACGGCGTGGCGCACGACGTTGCCCGCGTGGATCTCCTGGCCGTTCTCGGCGGACGCGCCCGGGTGCGCGCTGATCGCCAAAAGGCCCAGCGCGCGATGCTTGGAACGCATGAGCCCGCGCAACGCGCCGAGCGTGAGCGTGCGGTCACCGCCGACGAAGCCGGGAATCACGCCGGAAGCGGCCGCGCCCCGCGCGCAGAGCGCCACGGCCTCGATCACGGCTTCGACCGTGCGCGAGCTCGCGCTCACGTCCCCGCCGTCGGCGGCGGCGATCTCGTCGAACACGTTGACCCCGAGCGCGCTCGAGAACGGCGTCGAGAAAACGGACGCCTCGCGCACGGCGCGCGGGCCGAAGCGGGCGCCCGGACGAAACGTGCTGCCCGCGTCCGAAGCCACCCCCGTCAGCAGCACATCGACGTCGGGGATTCCCGCCGGATCGTCGTGAACCGGCAGCCTGAGGAAGCTCGCGATGGCCGGACTGCGCAGCGCGCTCGGCCGCGAGGGCCGGAACTGCTCCGACAGCGAGCGCGAGGGTTCCTTCAAGGGCGTGACGCGGGCCGCGCGCGCCGCGCCGGCGCTCTTCTGAGCCTCGCGCGCGTGACGAGTGGCCGCGTCGAGCTCCGAACCCGTGCGCGACGAAGCCGCGCGCCGCTTGTCGCGTGCTCGCAGCGCTCGCCTCGTCATGGGAACGGGAGCATAGCGTGCCGCATTGATTCCGTCCGGAGGATTGTTGGTTTTTCGAGAGGCTGAAAGAAAGCCTAGCTTGGCGGATGGGTTCGCTGGCGGCGGACGGCAGAGAGCCCTTGCGACCTTATCGGCCGAAGGACGGCGGTCCGCCGGCCTCGCCGGTTTTTTTGTGGCCTATGGCGACCCGCGCCGATCGTGATCTGCTCGTGCCAAGACCACTAACGTCTACTCGGCGCAGGCTGAATATTCCGTGCGCACGCCGCCGGGCTGCGGTTGCGTGAAAGCGCCGGGCGCGAGCGGAGGATTGTGGGCGACTTCGTTGACGCGGATCACGAGATCGTGACCCTCGACCGGAACCTCGATGTGGATGCGCCGGGGCAGCTCCGCCGAGCAGACGGGACCGCTCGGCGGGATGGGCGCATCGATCCCGTCCGGATCGACCCGGGCCTTGGCCGTGGAGGCCGGCGCGTGCTCCTCGAGCCCCACGCGGTAGAGCGTGACGCCCGCCTGCTCGACCTCCACGCCGAGCACGCGCACGCGCTGCTCGGTCCAAGGTCGGGTGAAATCGGCGTCGAGCGGTTCGAGCTCGATGCGCTCGCTCGCGCCGTGCTTGCTCGAGATGCGGAGCACGTAGCGACCGCTCTCCCACGCGACGCTCGCCTGGGACGGCGCGTGGACGAGCACCGGCGCTTCTCCACGCAGGAGATCGACGAGCACAGCCGGCGGTAGCGACACCTGCGTGAAGCGCGCGAGGTTGCAGGCGTTGGCCGGTCCGTACAAGAAACGCTTCTCGCGCAGGTCCATGAGCGAGAAGCGCCGGCCGTCCGAGGTCAGGGTCGAGACCATCGCGCCGAAGGGGCTCGAGAGGTCGAGCCGCAGCCGATCGGGAACCGACGCGAGGTAGAGCACGTTGCCGCGCACGCGCCCGCGGGGACCGATGTAGTCGAGCTTCGCGTCCGCGCTCACGCCGCGGGTGCAGGCGTAGCTCGCGTGCATGCGATCGAGCGCGGCCTGCGCGTCCGGAAAGCGCGAGGCCGGCGGCTGCCTGCCGCACCCGCTGGCGAGCAGCGCGACGAGGCAGCCGCTGGGGACGAGCCGACGCATGGACCCTCGCGCGAGGAGACGCGCTTCAGGACACCCGGAGGCCGTCGAGCAGATCGAGGTCCGGCAGCAGCAAGGGCACTTCCGCCCGCGCCACGCCGACACGGTGCTCCTCGCACAGCCGGACGAGCCCGATGCCGTCGATCACGGTCAGGGGCGAGGCTCCCGGCGAGGCGGCCTCTTCGCGCGCGCCGCTCAGGACCTGCCCCGTGGTGATGAGCCACGCCGCGTGCGCGGGCCCGTAGTGATGGAGCGCCCCGCGCAGCTCGGTCACGCGCTCGCGACCGATCTCGCGCCCGTCGCGCCGCACCACCACCGCCGTGCGGATTTCGCCGGCGGGGGTCTGCAGGCGTCCGCTCAGGTGAAGCTCGGCGCCGTGCGCGCCTTGACGCCGCACGGGCACGAGATCGCTGAAGCCGGCGTGCTCGAGCAAGAGCACGATGAGCTCCCCGAGCGAGCGCTGGGGCAGATCCTGGAGCAGGCGCAGCACCGCGCGGCGCGCCGTGTCGCGGTAGCGCTCCGCGAGCCGCTGAATCTCGCTTTCGAGGCGCACGAGCTCGCCGTCGAGGGCCCAGTCGAACAGGCCGATCCGGCCATTTTGTACGCGAAAGCGCGGGCGCTCGCCGCGCGACAGCGCGCGCGTGTTGTCGGCGCGCGCCGCCGCCACGAGCGTGCCCTGGCCAATCGAGTGCTCGCCGAAGAAGCGCCCGCGCCGTTGCGCCGCATCCACCAGCGTCTGGGCGGAGACCGGACCACGATTGCGATCGAAGGTCTGGAGCAGGCTCGCGAGACCGTCGGCGAACCCGCGACCGGTGAGCTCCTCGAATGCCGCGCCCGAGTGGTCGCCGTTCGCACGATCGTTGCCGCGATCGTTCACGCGATCGTTCGCACGCTCGTTGCCGCGATCTTTGCCGCGATCGTTCGCACGATCGTTGCCGCGATCGTTCGCACGCTCGTTGCCGCGATCGTTGCCGCGATCGAAGTTCTGGCGCTGCGACCCTTCCGAGTACGCGCGCTCCCCCTGCCCACGAGGCTCGACCGGAACCCGGGGTTCCAGCGCCACGCGCGGCTCGACGGCCGCGCGCGGCTCTTCCTCGCCGCCTCCGGCGGGGAAGTCCACTGGCGCGTCCGACACGGTGTACGTCGGCAGCCCGTCGCCGCCGCCGAGCTCTTCACCCGCACCGCGACCGCGACGCCTGCGCCTGCGCCTGCGGCGACTGCCGTCCGCCGCACGCTCTCCGCCCTCGGCTACTGCCGGCTCCGGTGTTTCGCGCCCGAAGATCGGCTCGTCGTCGTCGTCTTCCGACTCGAAGAAGTCCGTGGCGTGCGCCGCGAATTCCGCGCGCTCGCGCTCCGCGTCGTCGAGCGCGGGCGGGGGTGCCTCGCTTTCGCCCGCGCCGCTCGCGCTCGGGCTCGAGTGCTCGAGCTCGCCGTCCTCGGGCTCGCTCGGATGCTGCGCGGCCAGGCGCTCCAGCGCCGGCGTTCGATCCTGAAGGCCTTTTTCCACCGTGGCGTCGTCCCATTCGCGCAGCGCGAAAACACCCGGTTTCACCCGCACGAGCGGGTTGTCCTTCTCACCCTTCTTCACCAGCGCAGCGAGCCGAGCCCCCATCGTGACTTCCGGGCTCTTCCCCACGTGACTGAGGAGATTCTTCTCGATGGCTACGTCAGTGATCTCTTTGTAATGTAAAGGCTTTCCGACGAGGCGCAGGACCTGCGCCGCCGCTTCCGTAAACGTCATCCAAGTATGTCTTTCTGTCGTGTAGGAACATGGTTCCTACGTCCCTCGAAGTGCCCCCGGGGAAGCGCGCATCGCTCCCGCCACCGGCGGTGCACCTCGCAGTGCGGGAAGTTTCATACCACGGCCGGCCCACGGGGCAAAAGGGGGCGTACCGACCGGCTGGCAGGCTGGGGTAGAATAGGAGGGCCGTGGATCCCGAGCTCCTGCTCGAGGAACTCACACGAGCCCTCGTCGAGCTCGGGGTCGAGGTCCGTTCGCACGTTCTCCGCGGCACCCATCCGAGCACCGGCGGCTTGTGCCGCATCGGCGGCAGGCACGTCGTGCTCCTGAACTCGCGAGCCACGCCGCTCGAACGCGGCACGGTGCTCGCGCACGCGCTCTCGGAGCTCGGCTTCGATCGCTTCGAGAGTCTGCGCGAGGAGACGCGCTTGCTCGTGCAGCGCGGAGGCCGCCCGCGACCGATGGGGGCGCCCCGCAGCGCGCTGAGGCCCGGCCTCGCGCACCTCGGACCGGAGGGACGCCGGCGCCAGCGTTGATGCGCCTTCCAGGGCGCGCGCGCGCGCGCTATCCGGTTCGGACCCCGATGCACGCCTTGCGCGAGTTCGTGTCCCTCGCCCCGCTCACCACGCTCGGCGTGGGCGGCAGCGCGCGTTACTTCGTCGAGATCGCCGACGAGCCCGCGCTCGAAAGCGCGCTCGGCTGGGCGGAGACGCGGGCTCTACCGGTGCGCATTCTCGGAGGCGGGAGCAACGTCGTGATCGGAGACGGTGACTTCGAGGGCCTCGTGCTCCGGCTCGCCACGCGCGGGATCGAGTTTTCGAGCGCCGGATCGGACGTGCTCTTGCGCGCTCGAGCCGGGGAAAGCTGGGACAACGTCGTGGAACGCGCGGTAGCGCTCGGCCATCAGGGTCTGGAGTGCCTGAGCGGGATCCCGGGCTCGCTCGGCGCGACGCCGATCCAGAACGTCGGCGCCTACGGGCAGGAGGTGGCCGAGACGCTCGTCGGCGTGCGCGCGTTCGATCGCAAGACGCGCGCGCCGCGCGAGCTCTCCGCGCGCGAATGCCGCTTCGCGTACCGTGACAGCCTGTTCAAATCCGAGGAGCCCGAGCGCTTCGTGCTCCTCGAAGCGACGTTTCGTCTGAAGCCGGGAGGCAGGCCCGCGCTGCGCTACGCCGAGCTCGAGCGCCACTTCGCGGGCAGCGCGGCGCCGTCCGTCGCGGAGGTGCGCAACGGCGTGATCGCGCTCCGTCGCGCGAAATCGATGGTGTGGGACCCGAGCGACGAGAACGGCCGCAGCTGCGGCTCGTTCTTCACGAACCCGATCGTGAGCCCGGAGCGCGCGGGGGCGGTTCAAGCCGCGGCAGGCGTGACCGACATGCCGCGCTACCCGCAGAGCGACGGCCGCGTGAAGCTCGCGGCGGGCTGGCTGATCGAGCGAGCCGGCTTCGCGAAGGGCACGCGCCACGGCGCGGTCGGCCTCTCGACGCGCCACGCGCTCTCGATCGTGTGTCACGACGGCGCGCGCGCCGCCGACGTGCTCGATTTCGCGCGCTCGATCCAGGCTCGCGTACGCGAGCGCTTCCAGGTCGAGCTCCTCCCCGAGCCGGTGTTCTGGACCTGACTCCGTCCCTGGAAGCCACGATCGCCACCGGGAACCATGAGCTGACGCTCACGACGCCGGACGCGCCGCCGGTTCCGATGGCCCCGCGCGGCTGAATTATGGTTCGAAGGATAGCACGCGGTGGTTCTCGTAGTCGGCGACGAGCAGGTTCCCGTCCGCGTCGACGGTGACGCCGCTCGGCGCGTTCAAGAGCTCGGCGGTGGTGCCGATGTTCTGCGACG
>DASXWF010000460.1:0-4238 GCA_036503835.1 Polyangiaceae bacterium
GCTCGCTCCCTTCCCGGCCATCGACGACACGGGCGTCTCGCTCGAAACGCGCTCCATCGCGTACCTGCACGTCAACTGCTCGAGCTGCCACCGCCCCGGCGGCACCGGCGGCGGCCCGATGGACGCCCGTTTCGACACCACCTTCGCGAACAAGGGCATCTGCAACGCCAACCCCACCCTCGGCGCCTTCGGCATTCCCGACGCGAAGCTGATCAAGCCGGGCGACCACGCCGCCAGCATCGTCTGGGAACGCATGAGAGTCCGCACCAGCGGCGCGATGCCGCCCCTCGCCAGCACGATCGCGGACGCAGCGGGCGCCGGTTTGCTCCAGGAGTGGATCGACTCGCTGACCGGCTGCCCGTCGCCGTAAGTTCAGCGCGCGCGACGCTCCCGACCCGGCAATTCCAAGCCGGGAGCGTCATCGGGATTGTGTCATTCGATGTTCGCCGACATGTCGCCTCGACGCTGAAGTCGGCGCAGCGCGCCACCTGCTGTCACTGTCGCCAGTAGATCCGATCCGGAAAGCGACCAGCCGGGCGACGTTGCAGTAGCGCGAGAGCGCCGCCGTGCGCGAGAGGTGCTTGTCACCACTGCCGTAAGCGGTCACGTGAATGGTGCCGCCGGGCGCGCCGCCGCCGAAGTCCCGTGTCCTTCGATTGACTGACACGCGCGCCGATCGATCGAAATCAGGGAACAGGCTGACTTTGATTGGCGTTGCACGACCATGGCAACCTGCTACTAATCGGGAAGGAGGACGAAGACAGGGACGAGCGTTGCGCGGGTGAGACAGGGAGCCAGCGAGCCCTCACCTGCGGTCGGGGAGTCGCAGCCGCATTCCGGCTTCGATTCTTGGTGATGCATGGGATCGGGAGCGTGTGCGGTCGCGCAGAGAGCGGCCGAGGGAGTCGTGTGCCCTCGCGTTACCCGAGGAACGAGTCGGGGTCCTGGGACAATTCTTCTGGGAACATCCAAGTCAGAGGCGGAATCGAAGTCTCATATGGGGAGTTGGTGAAATCATGGCTGCGCCGAATCCGTATCTCATCTACATCGAGTTGTTTCTCTCCGACGGGGTAACCCGGCCGAATCAGAATCAGATCGCACGCGTGAACGCGTACGACGTGAACGGCGCGACCGTCACGTGGCAAGGACAATGCGGGTTCAATCCTGCTACGGGCGGCTGGTTTCCCGTCTACATGCAGAATGTCTCGCTGTTTTCTCCGCCGCGCGATCAGCCCAACCTGCGCTTCGAGGTCGTCAATACCGCGGAGCAGATCGTCCACACTACGCAGGTATTCGCCACCATTCCCAATCAATCGACGGTGCGGATCGTCATCGGCGTGGGAGCCGTCCTCGTGGGTGGGGGCTCGAACCCCAACTGGCAGGTGACGGGGCACGTTCGGACGGCCTTCGGCGCGCCGGTGAGTCCCGGGTCGGTGATCGCCTACGACGTGACGAACGGCGTGGTCGTGACGCTCGGGACGGCGACGCTCACCGCCGACGGCGCGTATTCCATCACGTACTCGCAGTCGAGCTTTGCCAACAACGGCGCGCCCCACAGCCAGCCGAATCTCCGGGTGAAGGCGTTCGACAGCCTCGGCCGCGTGATCGCGGAGTCGAACGTGATCGTCGCCACCAGCAACCAGATCCTCGATCTTACCGTGGAGGAGGCGCCCGGTACGCTCCAGTACCGCGTCTTTGGCAACGTCGAGAACCAGCTGGCTCTGCCCGTCTCCGGGATCAGCCTGCAGGCCTTTCACGTCGCCTGGCTCGCCGGTGGGATCACGGAGGTCGCCCTCGGCACCGCGACGAGCGGCGCCGGCGGCGCGTACGAGATCCTCTACCAGCCGCCGGCCCCGAGCGGGACGCCGACGGCCTGCAGCACTCCCTCCGGGAAGATCAATCTGCTCGTCTACGCCAGGGACGGGGCTACCACCCTCGCCACCTCCACGGTCATCCTGGACGCGTCCCGCGAGGAGCGCGTCGATCTCGCCGTCGACCGCGTTTCGGTGGGCAGCGCGTCCGAGTACGAGCGCGTGCACGCCGCCCTCTCGGCGTGTCTCGGCAGCACGGACACGCAACGCATGGACGCGCTGAATCAGCTGAACGCGCGGCCCGAGTACCTGAGCTTCGTCGCTCAGGCGAGCGCGCAGAGCGAGGAGCTCGTGCGCGCGTACACGCGGGCCTGGCTGATCGCCGCCGAGATCAACACGAAGGTCCAGCCGGCGGGCGCGCCGGCCGTGCTCAGCCGCCCCATGGCCGCCGACGTCGTCTACGGGCTGTTGCGCATCACCAACGCGGCCAATCTCGTCGAGCTCTTGAACGTCTCGCCCGAAGAGTTCTTCGAGGCGATGATTCGCGCAGTCCACGAGGGCGTGATCGCGGCCACGCGCGAGGCGGATCTCTATCCGAGCGCCGCGTTCAACAATCTCTCGCTGATCGACGACTGGCGCACGATCCTGATGCGGCTCCTCGCCCGGAACCCCTCGAGCAACGAGGCGGGCTCCTGGCAGCAGCAACTGCTGAGCCTCGTGTTTCCCGACTGGTCCGAGTTCCCTGAGCTGCTCTCCGCGACCGGCACCGGCTTCTCGGGGGATACGACGGCGACCCATCAGAACCACAACGTCCCGATGCCGGCCAGCGTGGTCGCCGGCGACCTCTTGCTCGTTCTGTTCGCGAACGACGGGTCCGCGTCCGTCACCACGCCGAGCGGCTGGACCCAGCTCTGGACGACGCCGGCGGGTACGACCACCGCGGTTCGTTTCGGCGGCTACGCGAAGGTCGCCGCCGGGTCGGAGGGCGGGACGACCGTCAACTTCGTGACCTCGGCGGCCGAGCAAGCCGCCGCGCAGGTGTATCGCATCTCCAAGGAAAGCTGGAGCGGGGTGCTCACCGGGCCGAGCGGCATCGTGGTCGCGTCGCCCGCGACCGGGACCGGAACGTTCCCGAACCCTCCGTTGCTCACGATCTCTCCACCGAACTACCCCTCGACACGGCTTCTGTTCATCGCCTGCGCCGCGCACGACCGCGAGTACCTGCAGGGCGCGACCCAGCCGGGAGGAGGGTACACGCCGTCACCCGCGCTCCGCACCGGCTCGAGCGCGAACACGGGCGCCTGCACGATCCTCTCCGCTCGTCGCACCGTCGAGGGTGAACCGCAGAGCGACGATCCCGGAACCTTTTCGTTCCTCACCGGCGACGATTGGGTCGCGATGACGCTCGCCATCCGCCCCTTCTCACAGCTCTCCAAGCGTGAAGCCGTCATCGCCGCGCACTTCGACAGCGCGGGTTCGTTCCCCGACATGATCGCGAGCCTGAAAGCGAGCGGCCAGCTGAGCGACGCCGAGGTCAAGAACCTGACCTTCGTGTTCGAGCTCTACGAGCGCGTCGGGCGCTTCTTTCCGATCGTCGAGAGCATCTACGGCGCCAAGGCGTCGCGAGGCTGGGTGACGGTCGCGGATCTCGCCACGGTGACGCTCGACAGCGGCCCGGCCGGCGCCGGCTGGCTCTCCTTCGCGGGGGGCGCGAGCGCGATTCCGGCGGACATTCCGGGCAGCAACAACGACGAGCGCGTCGCCGTCTACGCCGCTCGACTGCTCGCGCTGTTCGGCGAGGCGGCGCCCGACGAGCGCTTCGTTTTCCAGATGGCCGCCGACGCCGCGTTCCAACCGGTCACGAACTTCATCGCCGCACATCCGACCTTCAATCTGTACGACACCAACGTCGACCGCTTCATCCAAGAGAACGCAATCACGATCCCGGATGCCGAGCGCGCCCAGATCAAGCAGATACAGCGCGTTTTCCGCATCACGCCCCACTTCGACGCGGCCAAGGAGCTGATCGGCGCGGGCTACGACTCCGCGGTCAAGATCGCGGCTCGGGAGGAGGGGCAGTTCATCGCCGACAACGAGTCGATCCTCGGCGGCGTCACGGCGGCGCGCGACATCTTTCGTGCCGCCGACCACACCGCAACGGAGGTGCTCTCCACGCTGGCGAAGTACCACCAGGATCTCACGGACGTGGGCGGTATGGCGTCGATTCCGGGACCGGTGGACTTCACCGTGATCGATCCGACCCACAGCCTCGTCGACGTCGACGAGGAGCCGAACCCGGATACGCGGAAGTTCCCGAACTGGGTGACGCTCTTCGGCAGCCTGAATCAGTGCGCCTGCAAGCGCTGTCAGACGGTGCTGAGCCCGGGCGCGTACCTGGTCGATCTGATCCAGTTCTGCACCGCCGCC
>DASXWF010000461.1:0-5686 GCA_036503835.1 Polyangiaceae bacterium
GTTCGCCTGGTCCGCGAAGCGTTTCAGAAGACCCTCGCCACGACGGAGACACCATGACCGAGCGCAGCGTGGATCGCGAATCGTTCGTGCTGGAACGAGCTCGCAAGGGGCTCGCGCCGGGCGCGGCACAGCGCAGGGCCACGCTCGGGCGCCTCGGTGCGGCGCTGGCGTTCGGATCGGTCGTTCCGCCGGCTCCGAGCGCTCCCGGGCCGGCGTCGCCTGCGCCCGTTTCGGGCTTCGCGAAAGGGGCGGCGAGCTTTTCGCTGCGCGCTCTCGTCACGGGCGTCGTGAGCGCCGCGGTCGTGGGCTTCGGTGCAGGGTATCTCGTTCCGAGGCGACCCGTTGCGCCCGCGGTGGAGGCGCGTCCGATCGCTCCGGCGAGTACCGTCGCTCCGCAAGTTCGTCCGCAAGCGTCGCCTGTGACCCCGCCCGGCACCGCGCCTGCTTTTGCCGCGGCGAGCGCAAGGGAGGCTCCCGGCCAAGCGCTTGCAGTCACGTCGGGCGGTTCACAGCGGCACTCGACGCGCCGTGACCCCGAACGGCGCGAGCCGG
This sequence comes from Polyangiaceae bacterium, assembly GCA_036503835.1. Classification (GTDB taxonomy): domain Bacteria; phylum Myxococcota_A; class Polyangia; order Polyangiales; family Polyangiaceae; genus PMG-095. Next base: position 553 of record DASXWF010000461.1, read on the forward strand.
TACCTTCGGCAAACTACGACGAACTCTCCTACGTCCAGCGCGCGCAGACCGCGCTCCGCAACGGCGACGCGGCGCTCGCCCTCGGGTTGATGCAGAGCCTGGATCAGCTGCAACCGAAGGGGGCGCTGCTGGCCGAGCGCGCGGTCGTCAGCGTGCTGGCGCTTTGCCGGCTCGACCGCGCGAACGACGCTCGCTTGCTCGCGAGCGCTACCTGGAAGAGCGGCAACGCGCCCGAGGTCTATCGCCGTCGGATGGAGAATTCGTGTGTCGGGCCCGTGGGGGAGGCCGGCGAAGAGTGACGGATTCGGTCGAGTGGGACACGAATGAGCGACTCTCGCGTACTCGAAATTCAGCACTTGGAGGGACTCTCATGTTGCATCACCTGACTTCCGAAGTTCGTCGTTCCGCGTTGCATGCGGTGCGCTCGTCTCCCCTCGTCCTCGTCTGGTCCGCGCTCTGCGCCAGCGGCTGCGGCGCGCGGGTCGAGGTCGGCGAGGCCAAGAAGGAAGACCTCATCACGGTCCCTTCCGCCGAACCGACGGACAACCCGCCCCCGCCCCCGCCGGCCAGCACCGGAGGCGCCGCCGGCGGCGGATCACAACCGCCGATGCCGCCGGATTGCACCAGCGCGGACGCGCAGCGTCGCGCGGTTCACGACGCCTGGCCGCTGATCGCCAACGACTTCGGAGCGCTCTCCGGAAAGACCTTCGACGGTTTACGTCGAGGGCGGACCCGACGTGACGCTGGCCATCGACGGTGCGGGCAACGCCACGCTCGCCGCCGGAGAACCTGTTCCGGCGCCGGTGGCAGACGAGAGCTACCTCTGCGGCGACGGCATCCAAAACTTCAGCCAGTGCGAACCGCGCTATCGCTTCCCGCCCGTCGAGGGCGGGGTGTACCCGTTGCGCGGCGCGAGCTTCGCGGCGGGTCGTCTGACCGTGCCGCTCCAGGCGGGCGCGCCCTACGAGGCCTGGTGCGCGCTCCAAACTCCACACGAGAACGACGTGTGCTTCTTCGAGATCTGGGGAAACGACACGTTCAGCTTCAGCCCGGAGATGGGCGTGTGCACCCTCGGCGCGGACCGCACGCCGGTGGATTGCGGCTGGCTGGAGCTCGCGATGCTCGGCGTCTGTGGCTGCACCTCGAGCGAGTGCTTCGCCGACATCTTCGCGGAGCCGCAGGACCGCATCGACGCCCGTTACGACGAAGCGACCGGCGAGCTCTCGGGAAGCATCATCCTGGGCAACGGCGACCGTTTCGCGATCCACCTCTCGGAGGTGGCGCCGTAGAGCGACCCGGCGGACGCAGCGTGGCCTCGGCTCGAGGTCCGCGATCCTTTCGCAAAAGCGTGGCGTTTGCGTCTGTGGCTTTGGAGGGCCGAGCGTGGTAGCGTCTCGGTCCTTCGATCGTTGCGCCGGCGGCCGGTAGAAAAACCGAGCTTTAGAGCTGCGCGGGCTTTTGAGCGATCCAGCAAGTCGGCATTGCGCCGAGTTACGGGAAGTTCGGCGTCGTCGACGTCGGCGCCAGGGAGTCCAGCGTGGCCAAGAAAACCAGATCCTCCTCCGAACAAACCAGCGCGGCGTCAGCCCGGGCCGAGCTCGCCACGGTCGAGAGTGTGCGTTGCACGTCCTGCAGGAAGCTTTCTGACGCAGGCGGTGGCTCGTGAGCACGGGGGACCTGGCCACGGGTGACGTCGATTCCGCTGCCGTCGCCGGTGGCGAAGCGACGGGAGGATCTCGTCGAGCACGACGCGCGTCCGCGAGCCGCCAGAGCCTGCTCGTCGAAGCGCCGGCCGCGCTCGGCGCCGCCTGGGCGCACGGGCTGTGTGCCGGCATGCAGCGCGAGGGACGTTCGATCGAAGGCGGCTGGCCTGGGACCGTCGTCGAGGCGAGAGCCAGGGTTCTCGGCCACCTCGTCCGCGAGCTTGCTCGGCGTGGTATGGCGCCGCCGAGCACGGCAGAGCTCACGAGCGCAACCGAAATCACCTACGATCGAGCGCGCCGGCATTGGCTCGAGGTGGCGCGCCGCGGCAGGGGCGAAGCTGGTCGCGGGGAGGCCGGAGGGTGACGCGCCCGGCTGCGGGCTCCGAGCCCGGGCTGCGAATCGTCACGCAGTATTGGCGGGGCGACGTGCGCGTGTGCGAGCTCGAGAACGCCGGAAACACTCTCGACGTGCACATCTCACGTTGCGACGGTCAGGACGACCGTGAATGGATCGTCGAGGTTCGGAACGGACGCACGGACGCGGCGGTCTGCGTGTCGGAACGCGGAACGACGCGAGCGACCGCTCTGGTCGCTGCCGCGAGCGCTTGGGTGGCTCGAGGACCGGCGCTCGGCCTCCGCTCGTGGGATTGGGACGCGGTAGCGCGAGCTCTGAAGGCCGTGGACGCGATCGACTGAAACGAAGAGCAGGCGCTCAGATACAGCCGCCCGCCTGGCACACTCCGTCGAAGCACCCGAAGAACGGCGAGTCGCATTCGGTGCTTTCGGTGCAGGGCTGTGCGCAGACCTCGACCCGACTCCTGCAGCCGCCGCCGGCGCCGCAGGCGGTGCAGATGGTCTTCGTGACGTGGCCCTTCGGACATTCGGTTTCGGCCGGCATGCCCTGGCAGAATGCACGGCACGATTCGAACGACTCGAAGCGGTTATCGTTGCCTTCGCAGCCACCGTAGGTCGTGGGCCGGCATTCGCCGTCGATGAATGCTACGGCCGGGATCGCGGCGTCGCACGGGCCTGCATCGAAGGGCAAGAGGCAGCGCGGCGCCGGCGCTCGCGGTGTCGCGCAGCGGCCCGTCACGCGATCGCAGCTCGAGGTCCCGCGCGGGCAGTGTGAATCCTCCGTGCACGCGCAGCGGTGGACGGGGACGCAGGGGCCGTAGCACTCGTCGGGCACGGAGCGAACGAAACCGGGGGGACATTCTTCCACGGGTTTTGCGGGGCACGTGACGTTGCCGGTGCAGGCGACCGCATCCGGTGAGCACGCGCGACCGCCGCCTTGTTCGAGGCAGACGAATCCGCTCGGACAGTCCTCGGTCGTTTCGCACTCCACCGCCGTTCCGGCGCAAAACCCGGACGGATCGGTCCCCGATGCGGAGCCGGGATCCAGGAGGCACGCGTAACCCTCGGGGCAGTCGACGCTGGCGCCAAGGCCCGAGCAGGTGGCCGGCGTCACGAACCGCGCGCACAGGCCGGGACACCCTTCGGCGTCCTCGAGGCAGGCCTCCGACTGCGATTGCACGCAAAACTCCCCGAGCTTGCAGTCGGTGGTTTCGCGCGTGGTGTCGCCGGTCAAGCAGGCGACCACCGAAGGATGGCCAGCGCTGCCCGCGCTGCCGGCTTGCGAGCCCGCGGCTCCGCCCGCCTCTCCGCTGCCGCCGGTCGCTGCGCTGCCGCCCGTTGCTCCGGTTCCGCCTCCCACGGAGCTGCCGCCCGAGTCGGTGCCGGCGTTGCTCCCGCCGGCGTTTCCGCTCGTCCCGCCGCTGCCGCCAGTACGTCCGGCGTCGCCGCTGGAGCCGGCAGTGGGCTCGCTACCGCTCGTACCGGTGCCCGCGTGCGGGTCGTCGCCACCAGAGCCTTCCGGGGCGCCGGCCGCTCCGCCGGATTCGGGCGAATTGAGCGATTGCGTCTGGGTGGTGCAAGCGCCGAGGAGCGCGGCACCGAATAGGGACGCGAGGAGGGCCGAGCTCAGGATCGTTCGGTAGGTCATGGGGCTCGTCGGGGTGATGTACGCTGGGCGGCGGTTCGATCCACTACCGGTTCGGTTCGGCGAGAAGCTCGCGCAGGCGGGGCGAATGGGCGTCGTGAGGATTGTCGAGGAGGTAGCGCCGCGCGTGGTCCCTGGCACGCTCGAGCTCGCCCCGCCGAACGAGCAGCTGGATTCGCAAGTAGGCGGCCTCGCGATCGAGCGCGCCGACGACGCGCGTCGCGGTGTATGCGTCGAGTTCGCGCGTGGCCCGAACCCAGTCGCCCGCTGCGAGGGCGCGGCGCGCGGCGTCAATCCGCGCCGCTTCGCGGCCGAGCGCTTCTGCGTCGCCGGAGGGGGCCGGCGTGGGGCTCGGAGTATCGACGCCGGGGGCACGGGAGCCCGACCTTGCGCGGGCACTGGGCACGGCGTTGGTAGTCGGAGCCGCGGCGGATGGGCCGAGAACCGGAGCGGGCAGAGGCGCTTCGAGCTGCGGGGGGGTCAACGCGGTCTGCGCGGTTTCAGCGGTGCGTGTTGCCGGCCGATCCCTGGACGTGGCCTGCATCCTTTCGATGCCGGCGCCGGCACCGGCTGCGAGAACACCTCCGGCGATCCCGGCGAGGAGCCACTTCGACAGCGTCACCGTGGAGAGGGTTCCCGCGAGCGAGCCGGTGGCCGCCGTGCCGGCCGAGGCGGCAGCGAGCACCTTCGAGCCGGCCGCGACGCCGGGGGCCGCGAGCGCGCTCACCGGCAATGTGACGCCGAGTGTTGCGGCGACACGCGACAACGCCCGCGGCTCGGGAGCATCGTCCAGGCCGTGGCGGAGTAGCTCGCGAGCGACGACGCTGTGCGAGGTGTCGACGAGACGTTCCGGATCGGTCACGGGGAGCCTCCTTGAGTCCGTTGGGCTTCGGCCCAGCTTTCGAAGCGGGCGCGCGCGCGCAGCAAGCGCGAGGTCGCGGTCCCGAGCGGGATCCCGAGGTGTTCGGCGATCTCCGGCAACGAGAAGCCTTCGAGCTCGAAGAGTACGAAGACCGTGCGCTGATCGAGCGGCAACTGTTCCAGGCCTGCGTCGAGCAGCGCGCGCCCCTGTTTTCTCTCGACGAGCTCTTCGGGATTCAGGCCCGTCGCTTCACGACGGTCGGGCTCGCCGTCGAGCATTTCGGGGCGCCGCGTTTGGCGGCGCCGGTGGTTGGCGGCGATGCGGAGGCAGGTGCCGATCAGAAAGCTCCGTTCGCTCGCGGGCTCGATGTGAGCGAGACGCGCCGCGTAGGTGAGGAAGGTGAGTTGCGCAGCGTCGTCCACGTCGGCTTCGGGAATGCCGAAGCGACGGAGCGTGCGCCACACGAACGAGAAGTGGGCGGCGAGCGAGGCTGCCAGGCGCCCCTCGTCCGGCGCACTCTCGGCCTTCGGCTCGACGGCGGCGGGGCTGGGCGTGCCTTCGCCCTCGGAC
>DASXWF010000462.1:0-2711 GCA_036503835.1 Polyangiaceae bacterium
CTCCCGTCGCCCGGAGCTACGAGTTCGATCCGGCGCGCCTGCTCTCGATTCGCTTTCACGCGCCCGGGGTACAGGCCGGCCACACCACCAAGGGTGCCTACGCCTTCTGCGTCAGCAACCTGACGTTCCTGGTCGAGGAGGAGCCGATCGACGAATGCCTGCCCCTGTCGCTCGAAAGCTTCTGTGAAGAGTTCGGTTGCCCGGGCTCGCTCTCCGAGGCCGTCGAGCGCTTCGAGACGAGCGGCGTCTGCTCCTCGGTGGGCGCCGGCATCAGCTACGACGCCTGCAACTACGCGACGATCGAGTACCAAGGCGGGTTCACGAACGAGAGCTACGAATTCGACCTCGACACGGGCGAGCTCGTGGCGGCCTCGACCTCGAGCGACACCGCCTTCGGTCCCTGCAGGCGCAGCAGCTACAGCGCGGGCCTCGACCGCGAAGCCTGCACGGTCACCGGGCGCTGCACCGCCTGCGCCCCCGAAACACCGGAATCGGCCGATCTCGCCTGCCGCCTCGACTGCGACTGCACCGATCACGAGGAGTTCGTGGATGCTTGCATCGATCCGACGAGCTGCGACTGCTACTGCAACCAGCTCGTGCAGCGCGGAGACCAATAGGGCACCGCCCGCGGCCTTTCGAGAGCGCTACGTCAGACGCGCTCGAGGATCGTCGCGATCCCCATCCCGCCGCCGATGCAGAGGGTCACGAGCGCGGTGCCGAGGCCGCGCCGTTCGAGCTCGTCGAGCGCGGTGCCGAGCAGGATCGCGCCGGTCGCGCCGAGCGGATGACCGAGCGCGATGGCGCCGCCGTTCACGTTGACCCGCTCCGGGTCGATGCCGAGGCGCCGGATGGTGTTCAGAGGAATCGCCGCGAACGCCTCGTTGATCTCCCAGAGGTCGATGTCGTTCGCGCTCATGCCGGCCTTCTTGAGCGCGCGCTCGGAGGCGGGCGCGGGCGCGGTCAGCATGATCAAGGGCTCGCTGCCGATGGTCGCGGTCGCGCGGATTTTCGCGCGCGGCTTCAGGCCGTGCCGCTTCGCGTAGTCGCCGGAAGCGAACAGGATCGCGGCCGCGCCGTCCACGATGCCGCTCGAATTGCCGGCGTGATGGACGTGCTGAATGGCTTTCGCTTGCGGGTAGCGCGCGAGCGCGATCTGGTCGAGCGTCTCACCGTTCGGCCCGACCGGCGCCGCGCCCATCTTCACGAACGAGGCCTCGAGCGCGGCGAGCCCCTCGAGCGTCGTATCGGGACGCGGAAACTCTTCGCGCTCGAGCACGACCTTGCCGGTCGCGTCGACCACGGGGAACAGGCTCTTCGCGAAGCGCCCCTCCTCGATGGCCTTCGCCGCGAGCTTCTGGCTGCGGAGCGCAAACCGATCCACGTCCTCCCGGGTGATGCCGTCGAGCGTGGCGATGAGATCCGCGCTGATGCCCTGCGGGACCTGAAACACCTTCTTCCGGAGCTCGAGGTTCAGCCCGTCCATCATCGCCTCGTCCGACCCCATGGGGACGCGCGACATGCTCTCCACGCCGCCGCCGATGGTGAGCTCCTGCTGGCCGCTCATCACGCCGAGCGCGGCAAAATTCGCCGCCTGGAGCCCGGAGCCGCAGAAGCGATTCAGGGTCACCCCGGTCACCACGTCGGGCAAGCCGGCCGCGAGCACGGCGTTGCGCGCGAGGTTCGCCCCCTGCTCCTTCACCTGCGAGACGCAGCCGGCCACCACGTCCTCGATATCGTCCGGGCGCACGCCCGTCCGCCGGACCAGCTGGTTCAGGGTTTGCGCCAGTAGCTCTTGCGGGTGGATCCCGGAGAGGGCCCCCTTTCCGAGCTTGCCTCGACCACGCGGCGTACGAACGGCGTCGATGACGAAGGCTTCGGTCATGTCGCACAGCATAAGGCCTCGCTCGGCTGGTGCACCCTGTCCCGGTCGGCTCTCATTGCAGTAAGACTCGAATTCTCACGGCCGGCAGGGTGAGTGCGTTGTCGCCGCGGTGGGGCCGACGGGCCTACTGCCAAGTCGAGCTCGCTGCGGCGGACAGACACGGCCTCGAAGTGTCGGGCGCCGTGCGCGGGAAGGCGGATCCCGCGATCGTTGGTACGGCCTTTGTAACGCCGTCGCTCAGGAGGCAGCGATGTACAGCAAAGCCAAGATCCTCGGGCACCCAATCCACCCGATGTTGGTGGCGTTTCCCGTGGCGTTTTACACGGCAACCCTGGTGACGTTCATCGTGTATGCGGCGAGCTCGAACGTCTTTTGGTTCCGATTCGCCTACGTGACGAACTGGGCCGGCGTGGCAACGGCAGCCATCGCGGCGGTGCCCGGGCTCATCGATTGGGCCACGGGCATACCGCGCCGAAGCCCTGCGAAGAAGACCGGCCTCATTCACATGGTTCTCAACGTGGCGGCGCTCCTCGCATTTTTGATCAACGCCATCGCGCTGAGGGAATACTGGGACGAATTGCTGCCGCCGGAGGGTGCTGGAATCGCCCTCAGCGCCATCGGCGTGCTGCTCACGCTCCCTGCCGGCTTTCTCGGCTGGAGCCTGGTCCAGGACCACCGCGTCGGGGTCCAGCTGACCGCCGAGCAGGAGCGGCTCGAGCCAGACAACCCTGGGGTTTCCGGCGGACAGGGACGCGTTGGCGGTCGGGTAGCAACCCACTAGAACGCCGATCAGTTGGACTGCTCGGCGTTCTAGCCTCATTCATGGGGG
>DASXWF010000463.1:0-3400 GCA_036503835.1 Polyangiaceae bacterium
GGCGGGATCTGCCGCTACACACCCGAGCCCGCGGGCTCTTCGGGCGCGTGCCGGCGCTGTGACGGACTCGGCAACGAGATCCTCGACGGCGACGACATGGCCTGCGGCGAAATCGACTGCTCCGCGCGGTACACGCGCGGCGGGGACGACAGCGTGCTCGGAACGAAGACTTGCTTTGCGCACGAGCCCCTCACGAAGAACCGCTGCACGCCGGCCGGCGAGTGCCGCGCCCCGAACGACCCGGCCTGCGACGACGCCCCGCTCGAGACGCAGCCTCGGACGAGCTGCGGAGCGTGCAAGACGCTGCTCGGGTGCGACGGCACGACGCCCGGCAGCTGCGGCGCCGTGAGCGCCGGCACGCCGACCGGGAACACCTGCGGCACCGGAACCTGCGAACGCGCCGAGACCTGCGACGGTTCGGGCAGAGCGACGTGCACGCCTGGGTCCCCCGAACCCGAGATCTGCAACGACGGTGTCGATCAGGACTGCGACGGCGGCGACGCGATGTGCCCCACGAACGACACGCCGGAAGGCGCCATCGACATTTCGAACGGTGGCACGTTCGCAGGCGATCTGTCGAACCTCGTCAACGATCAGGACTTCTCCGGTCTGGAATGTGGTTCGACCGGCGGCAAGGACGTCTTCTTCGAGTTCGCGCTGCCCGGCGCCGAGGTGGTGTACTTCCACACGGGCGGCTCGCAGTTCGACACGGTGCTCAGGCTCTTCCACGGTCGCTGCACCGAGCTCGGCGAGCTCGTGCGCTGCTTCGACGACGACTGCGGCCTCCAGAGCTCCGAGGCTCGAGGGCTCGAAGCCGGGGCCTACTGCCTCGTGCTCGACCAGTACAGCGTGGCCGCGACGAACGGCGGGTACTCGCTCGAGTTCGTGCGCACCGGGCGAACGGGAACGCCGATCGACCCGACCGGCGGAACGGTATCCAGCAGCACCACGAACGCCACGAACCAGAGCTGGCCGGTCTGCCGGGACGCGAGCAGCACGGCGCCCGACGAGGGCTACTTCTTCACGAGCTGCGCGGACCAGCACTTTCTCGTGACCGCAAACACTTGCGCCGCCACGTGGGACACCGTGCTCTACCTCCGCTCCGGCGCGATGCCGGAGCTCCAGGAGCTCGCGTGCAACGACGACTACTGCGGATTGCAGTCGGCCTTCAGCAGCGGCTACACCTCCGGCCCCGACATCCACTGGCTGATCGTGGACGGATTCGGTAGCGCCAGCGGCGACTACACGTTGGACTACGCGATCGAGCCCCAGTAGCCCGCGCTACCAGGCGCACCATCCGGTGGGCGTGTCTTCGCCGAACGAATAGGCGCGCGCCTGCTTGATCACGAGCTGGCGGTCGTCGCCCATCAGCTTCCATTCGATGTCCATCGCGAACCACGAGTTTTGCTCTTGCGGGTCGAGGAGCGGGCGGAAATGCTGGTGGATCTGGTAGAGGTTGCACGCGAGCGCCGCCGCCTCCGCCTCGTCGATCACGGGCGCGTCGGGAGAGAAGCTGCTGCGGCTGTGATAGGCGATGCGCGGCACCCAGTAGAGCTCGTACGTGAACTGCTCGCTGTCGACGCCCGGTGCGGGGTTCGTGACGAGCGCCTCACCCAGCTGCGCGTTCACGTAGTAGCGATCGCCGCGTTGCGGCTGCAAGGCGTCGCGGCTGATCGCGACGCCGTTCACGCGCTCGGATTTGTAGGCGGGATGGACGAGCACGGCCATGGCGACCGTCTTCTGATCGACGCCCGAGTATTCGCGCTCGTCGTAGGCACGCCGCTCCCAAAGGCTCGCCCAGACGCTACGGATCGCGTCCTCCACCCCGCTCTGGACGTCCTCGGCCTCGATCCCTTCGGACGTGTAGAGTCCTGCGCCGCTGAAGCCGGGTAGGTCTTCCGTGTTGCTGCTGCTGCGAAAGCGCAGCGGCTGACCCGGCCAGCGTTCGCGGATCGCCGCCTTCACCGCCGAAAGCAGCTCCGGATCGACCCGGCGCCCGAGCACGCGCGCGCGCACCCTCGAAAGTCCCTGATCTTTCAGCAGCGGGTCGGCCGCGAAGTTCGGATCCGCGCGCAGCTCCTCCAGCAGGGCGAGCGCGCCGCTCGCCTGGTAGTGCTCGAGCGAGTGCACGACCGGAATCGCGAACGGGCGGTCGGGAACGAGCGCGGCACGCCCGTCGCACATCCGCACCTTCAAGAGCTCGGCCATCTGCGCGGCCTTGCCGCCCACGCTCGGCAGATCGCCGATCGCGCGTGCTTCGAGGGGCTGCACGCCGCGCGGCTCCGTATCGATCCGAGGCGCGAGCACGCCTTCGGGCAGGCGGCTCTCCCAGAACGCGAGCGCCTCCTCCGGAACGGCGTCTTCGATCGAGAAATCAGAACCGGTGACCTCGAGCTTCACGAGCCGGCCGAAGTAGGGCTCGAGGCGTGCGTCGTCGCGCGCCGAACGCAGCGCCATGTTCGGCGTGCCCCGGCCGCGGCTCAGCACGTTCACGTGCGCGAGGGGCGTCTGGAATGCCTCGGTGACGAGCCCGCCGATCAGCGGGATGTCGTTCGGCACCTCGTCCGTGACGACGATGTCGCGCGGGCCGAGCGGGGTCTTGCGCAGCTCGGCCGCCGGCACGAACCGCAGCGTGCCGAAGGCGACCGCAGGCGTGAGCGCCTGGAACGTGACGCCCCGAAACGGTGCGTTCGGCCCGACGAGCGGCAGCTCGCCTTCGAGCGAACGGAGCCGCTCGATCTGGTCGGTCGCCGTCGGCCGCACCGACCACTTCTCCGGGTCCGGTACCTTGGTCAGCGCCGCGTAGAACGCTCGCCGCATCTGCGCGGGCGAAATCGTGTCGCCGGCCGCGAACTCGACGGTCTGCAGATTCGCGCCTGCGTGCCGCACGAAGTTGCCGAGCAGATAGCGCCGCCCCTCCACGCGGAAGTAATTGGCCTCGCTGAAAGCGAACCAGCCGCGCTGAAATTCGAGGTGTTCCTCCGGGATGCACCGATCGAGGCGCCGCTGGCCCTCGATCGCCTCGCGCACGTAGGAGTAATGGAGATCCCAGTTCGCCGAGTTCAGGAGCGTGATCGCATCGCCCCAGGCCATGTCGATCAGAAACTCGACCGACTCGATGCCCACACCGCCACGTGCAGCGGCGAGCGCGTGGAAGTCCCCCGGCGTGAGCAGACGCCGCTCGTGATCCCCCACGGCGCGATCCTGGACGACCTCGCACGACGCATTCGGCTCGCCCGGCGTCTGGTTCCGACAAAACCGGAACGTACCGCTGGGCTCGGCACGAGCGAGGACCGCTTGCTCCGGCCAGCTCGAGAAGTCGAGGCGATCGACGAACGCGCGGTCGCCCTTGCGCACGATCGTCAGCACGCCCTCGAAGGCCGGGTCGGCGGCGAGCGCT
>DASXWF010000464.1:0-2135 GCA_036503835.1 Polyangiaceae bacterium
TATCCGCAGGGCTTCGCTCGCGCCGATGCGGAACGTCTCACTTCCGCTTCGCTCGGCGACCGCTAGCACTACTGTCCGAGTCTTGGAGGAACAGATCGCGATCGGCATCGGAGACCGCATGCCACGCGAGTGATCTGGCGAGGCCAAAGCCAGCTGCTTTTTCAGGTCGAGGGGGTCGCAAGACGTGACAGGAGACTGCAGGGACGGGCGCTGCCCTGCGAAGCGCAAGATCCCCGAAGAAATGCGAATCTCTGACAGTAGTGCGAGGTGTTGGTCGCGGCGCCGTTCCTGCGGGAATACGGGCGCTCGCTTGCGGGAATTCATGGTAGCTCGACGCGAGCGCTGGTAGCGTCTCGCGTGGTTGAACTGGCGGCCCGCGCTGCCTGCTGCATGAAAAACCGGGTACCCAGTCACTGCGTGCTCGGTTTGGAAGGATCGTCCGATGGGCTACTCTCGAATTGGGATAAGCTTTCTGGTGGCAGGCGCCTGTTCGATCGCTGCCTGCGGCGGCGGTGAGGACGAGGGCACGCAAGTCGGTGGCTCGGGCGGCGGCGGCGGCAAGGCCGAGAGCGGCTCGAGCGGCACGGGCACGAGCGGCACGACTCCTGGCGGTACGAGCAACGCCGGGACCAGCAACGCCGGGACCAGCAACGCCGGCACGAGCGGCAAGGGTGGCTCGGGCGGTACCGGCACGAGCGGCACGTCGAACGGCGGCAGCGTGAGCGGCGGCAGCGGCGGTTCCGGAGGCGGTGGTGCGGCGGGTAAGGGCGGAGGCGGCTCCGGCGGAGTCAACGGAGGCAACGGTGGCGGCGGGAAGGGCGGCTCCGGCGGCAGCTTCGGTGGCTTCGGAGGCAAGGGGAAGGGCGGTGCCGGCGGCAGCAGCGGCTTCGGAACGGGTGGCGGTGGCAAGGGCGGCACTTTCGGCACCTCGGGCAGCGGCGGAGGCTGAGGCAAAGCTCAGTCCGGTGTGCGCTCGTGCTGCGAGCGCGCCGCGTGTCAGCGCGCGCTCGCTCGGACGCGTGCTTGCGTGCAGCACGTGAATCGCTGCCTCTCGCGGCTCGCTTCGGTTACTCCAACCTCGAACACGCGTGATCGCCGTCGTGCGAACGCGTCATCGTGAAGGAGCAGCAGCATGAAACTGGCACGCATCGGTATCAGCTTTCTCGTGGCGAGCGCATGCTCCGTGTCGGCTTGCTCCGGCGACGACGGTGACGACGACGCAGCGGCGGGCGCGAGCGGCAACGCGGGCACGACGTCCGAAAAAGGCGGCAGCTCGGGCACGAGCGCGGGAACGAGTAGCAGCGGCACCAGCAACGGCGGCAGCGCGGGCACGAGTGGCAAGGCCGGCTCCGGCAACGGCGGTAGCGGCGGCAACGCAAGCGGCGGCACGTTCGGAAAGGCCGGCGACGGCGGCACCGGCTTCGGCGGCTTCGGGGGCAAAGCCTTCGGCGGCTTCGGCGGCAAAGCCGATGGAGGTTCCGGGGGCAAAGCCTTCGGCGGCTTCGGCGGCAAGTCCGAAGGCGGAAGCGGAGGATTGGGGGAAGGTGGCGCGGCAGCCGGCGACGGCGGCAAGGGCTTCGGCGGCTTCGCCGGCAAGGGCACCGGCGGCAAGGGCGCCGGCGGCAGCGGAGGCAAAGGAGTCGGCGGGGCAGGCGCGGGCGGCACAGGCGGAGCGGGCTCGTCCGGAAGCGCCGGAAGCGCCGGAAGCGCCGGAAGCGCTGGAAGCGGCGGCTTCGATCCCGGCGCAGCAGGCGAAGGCGGCGCGGCCTGACGCGCCCCAACCCTACGATCGAACCACCACGAGCCGGAAGGTCGCGACGTCCGGCGTCGATTCAGTCCCCGTGCTGAGCGACGCCGCGACGCTCAGCACGCATTCTCACGAAGCTCAGCCGCCCTTGGTCTTGCAGCGCATGTGGCAGTTGAGGTCCACCGGCGCGCAACCGCAGTTGTTGCTCTTCGGCTTGGGCGCGGGAGCCGCCGCCGGCTCGCTGCCGCCACCGGATTCGGCCTTGGTCGCGGGCTTCTTCACGCCGCCGCCGCCTCCGGAGCGACGCGGAGTGCCCGCCACCTTCGTCTTCTTGTCGGGAGCCTCTTCTTCGGCGGCGGAGCCCGTCGCCGGCGGAGTCGCCGCGAGC
>DASXWF010000465.1:0-10429 GCA_036503835.1 Polyangiaceae bacterium
GCGAGGAGCATCCGTCGCACGCGGAGCATGGTAGCTCTTGCCTTCGACGAGCGGCTGGTTTCGCGGGTCTTCGGAGCCGGGAATCAGGCGCAGCTCACGGCGGGCCGTGGCGTGCTCGTTCAAACGGGCGAGGACGTGCAAGCTGTTCCGCCAGCCTCCGAGCACCAGAATGTAGCTCGTCGCGTCGTCGTAGGTAGCGCCGGAGGCGGCGCTCCGGCCGTCGCCCCAGGCCTCGGCCTTGATGTCGCCCTCGGGCGAGGCCGAGATCGCGTCGAACTCGATGCGGGCGTTCCGCGGCAAGCGTCTGCGCAGCCAGACCGGGTGGTTTTTCGCACCCCGTACGCAGAGCTTGCCCTCCTCGATCTTCCACGCGTGCGTGGTCGGATTCCAGTCGGGGCCGAGCGCCTCGCGCTCGAAATCGTCCTCCAGAACTTCGTCGATCCGCGGTCCCGCGTCGAGAAGGCGCACGTTGACCGAGGCGGCGGCGGCCGGGGACTTCTTCTTCGCGGACCCCGAGCGTTTCCCGCCTTGACCCCTCGCCCCACCGGCGTCACGGCGAAAGTCCGGCGGGTCAGCCGGCAAGCAGGCCGTCACGAGGCAAGCGGCGAGGAGCATCCGTCGCACGCGGAGCATGGTAGCTCGGAACAGAACGGGCGATGCATCCGGTCTTGTTCGAGCTTCCGCTGCCGCGGCTTCACGTGCCGCTCGGATTCGCGCTGGCCGCGCTGGCGGTGCTCGGCGTGGTACTCGGGGGCCTCGGAGCGCGACGGCGCTCGCTCGATCTCACGCTGATCGGGGTTGTCGCGGCGCTCGGGGGGCTCTTCGGGGCAGTCGCGTATCGGGACCGGGTGCTCGCGCTCGGGCCGATCGCGGTGCCGTCGTTCGGGGCGCTGCTCGCGCTGTCACTGGGCCTCGGCACCGTTCTCGCGCTGCGGGCCGCGACGCGCTCGGGTCTCGACCGCGAGCGCGCGCTCGCGGCCTGCATCGCGGCTGCTTGCGCGGGTGTGCTCGGCGCGCGCCTGGCCTACGCGGCGTTGCACCCGCGCGAGCTCGGAGAATGGGCCCGGCTGCTCGCCTTCCGCGACGGCGGTCTCGTCGCGTACGGCGGTCTCGTCGCCGGGCTCGGCGCGGCGTGGCTCGCGCTCGGGCGGAAACGCACCGAGCTCCTGCTCTGGCTCGACGCGGTGGCGCCGGGTTTCCCGCTCGGTGTGCTGCTGACGCGCATCGGTTGCTGGCTCGAGGGGTGCGACTTCGGCCGTCTGCTCGCGGCGGGCGCACCCGGCTGGTTGCGCGCGCTCGGCAGCTTCCCGTCGGGGTCTCGGGCTTGGGTCGAGCAGGTGCTCGCGCAGAAGCTCTCCGCCGCGGCGCCCGTCGCCCTGCCCGTGCATCCGACCGAGCTCTACGAGGCGCTCGGCGGCGCGCTGCTCGCGGGCCTCGTGCTCGCTCTGCGCCGGCGACAGCGAGCGGCCGGCCACGCAGGGCTCGTCGCGCTCGCGGGCTACGCGATCGTCCGGCTGGTGGTCGACCTCTTTCGGGACGGCTCTGCCGAAGTGTGGGCGGCGCGCGTCCTCGCGCTCTTCGCGGGCATCGCGGCGGTCGTGCTGTGGCCGCGCCTCACTCCGGCGTCGCGATCGGCGTGATTTCCTCCGGACCGACGAGACCGTCGGCGTCCGGATCTCGATAGAGAGCGGGCGTCAGGTGGAGGTCCGCTTCGAACGCGGCGAGCAGATCCGCGTTGTGCTCCGCGTCGATGAGGGCGCGTCCGTCCTCGTCGAGCTCGGCGGCGTCCACGTCGACGTTGCCGAGCCACGTCGCGAAATCGAATCCGAGCACGACCTGCGTCATGTCGAAGCGCGGTCCGACCACGTCGATCGTCGTCGTGATGCGCGAGTCGATCCGCACCTCGGCTCCGTCGGAGCGCGTCCCATGCACGAGCGCTCCGAGCGCGTCGGTCTCGCTCGTGAGCAAGGCGGGCTGAACCGCGAGGTGCACGCGGCAGTATTCGAGCACGCCGGTTTGAAACCGCGCCGGTACCGGCGGGTGGTGGAGCAGATCGACGCGATAGTCCGACGCGCCGATCGTGCCCTCGTCGCCGCAGGGCACTAGATCGATGCGGCCGAGCGAGATCCAGGCTTCGCTCACTTCGAAGCCGTTGGGCGCCGAATCGGGCAGCGCCGAAATCGACATGACGACGATCGACGAGAGCGCGTCGAGCTCGTCGTCGGAGCTGCATCCGCCCAGTCCGAGCGCGAGGGAGCCGAGCAGGACCGTGAGCTTGGTCATGGCTCGAGGCCTAGCATTGGGCTCGGCGCGCGGGCGCGAGAATGCCGAAAGCTACCGTGCGGCGCCGGCCGCGGTGTACGCTGCGCCCGCTCTCAATTCGACGCGAAAAGAGGAGTTCCCGCGAATGTCGCAAAGAATCGTTCAGCGCTCACGCCGCCGCGCGCACTGGTTGTCCCTCGTCTATGGTCTGCTCGCCGTGGGTGTCGCCTGCAAGAAGAACGACGGCGAAACCGCCCCCGGGGGCTACGTACAGGCGGGCATCGGTCAGCCCGCCGGTGCCGCCGGCGCACTGGCGACCGCGGGGGCTCCCGCCGCGGGGGGTGCGGCGCAGGCCGGAGCGCCGGCGCTCGCGGGCGGAGGTGGATTCGCGGGTACGGCCACGGCGGCGGCGGGCGCAGCCGGCGCGGCCGGAGGCGCTGCCTTCCCGCAGCGGCTCGACGCTACCGCGGGAGCCGCCATCCAGCCGCTCTTGAACGAGCTCGCGAAGAAAGAAACGCAACCCGGCTCGAAGCCGATCGGCCAGACCCTGGTGGGGAATTTTCAGCAGGGTCAGAGCCTCGACGTCCCGATCCAGCTCACGCCGAACAAGTGCTACACGGTCGTCGCCGCTTCACTCGGCGCGGTGACGGAAGTGAACATCCAGCTCCAGCTGGTGACGCCGATTCCGGGTGCCGCTCCGGTGCTCGCGATCGACCAGGACAGCGGACCGAGCGCCGTGCTCGGCAAGAAGACGGCCTGCTATCGCTGGATGCTCGGTGTGATCCCGGCGCCCGCCAAGGTCGTCGTGCAGGTCGCAGGCGGCAGCGGCCTGGTCGTCGCGCAGGCGTACGAAAAGTAACGCCCGCGCGCCGAGCCGCGACTCAGCTCCCGCCGCCCTCGCCGCCGGGATCGCTGGTCCCTGCGGAACCACCCCCGGTTCCGCCGCCGCCGGTGCCCGCGGTCCCGGCTCCGCCGGTCCCGGCACCTCCGCCACCGCCGGTACCGCCGCCCGCCGTACCACCTGCCGTGCCGGCGGTTCCCGCGCTTCCGGACGTGCCGGCGCTACCCGCGCTTCCGCCACGGCCTGCAGAGCCGGCGCTCGCTCCGCCGGTGCCGCCGCCGGCCGTCCCAGCGCCTCCGGTACCGGTTCCAGCTGTTCCCGCCGTACCGCCCTTCCCCATCGGCCCGGGAGATTGTTGAGTGGCTCCGTCGCTCGAGCAGTGGGTCGAAGCGATACCGAGCAAAGCGAGGATGGCGAATTGGCGGACGTCACGTCTCATGATGGGCCTCTAACTCCGAGGGGGGCCGGAATCCTACCGGCCCTGCCGCCTTTTGCCTAGCAGGCCGTTTCTCCCGTCCGAGACCCCTTCGATCCCGGCCCGGATGCACTAGTCTTGCCCTTCCCGCGCGAGGCTGCGCGGGCGGACACCGATGACCCTGACGCACGTGAACGAACGGCTTCGAGCAGGCCGCCCACTGGTCGTCGCAGCCGACAGCAACTCCAGCCTGCGCGCGCGGGGGGTCGCGCTCGACGTTCCGGGCGCGCTCGGCCGGCTCCTGCGCGAGCGACCGGACGACGTGCTCGAACACCATCGCGTGGAGGTCGGCTGTCGTGCGGACGTGCTCGTGGCGCTGACGGGTGACACGATGCCCCGCGCGCTCGCCGAGGTGGGCATGGAGCACAGGGCGGCGCAGCTCACCTCGCGCGCGGTGGAGCTGGCGCTCGAGGCGGCGGAAGCGAGTCCGAAACCCATTGCCGTGGCGGGCGTACTGGGATCGGAGATGGTGAGCCCGGTAGCCGCCACGCGACTTCACGAAGAGCTCGGAGAGCATTCGGCGCGCCTCGCGGCTGCGGGGTGCGAGCTCTTGATCGCGCGGGGCCAGGGGTCGCGACTGAACCTGATGGCCGCGGTCGTCGCCGCCGCTCGCACGGAGCTCCCAGTCTGGGCCGTGCTCGAGCAGGTCTCCGACGCAGGCAGCGACGCCGAGCTTTTTCACACCCTGCGTGGTGCCGGCGCGAGCGTCGTCGTGTTCGAGGCGCCGAGCGTCGCGCTGGCGCTCGGCGAGCTCGATCGAGCGCGGGAGCGCGCGGATCAGGCGGGGCTCTTCGTGGGCGTGCTGCTTGCGGCGAGCCAGTCGGCGCTGCCCGGCTTTCCCGATCTCGAGGGCTCTCCGGAAGCCTGGGCCGATCACGCGCTCGATCTCGATCTCGCGGGCGCTCGCGTGATCGGCGGCGGCGCCGGAACCACCGAAGAACACCTCGACGCGCTGGCGCGCGCCCTCGGCGCGGCGCACCCGTCGCTGCCGGCGCGCCACTCCGATTTACCCAATCCGCCCTGAGACGGTCGAAACGAAGCCCATGGGTGTCACGGCAAGCGAGGACGAGCAGCGTCCGATCCGCGATCGAGGCGAGCTTACCCGGATCTTTTCCGACTCGGAGAAACCCGCGTCGGCCTTTCGGATCGGCGCCGAAGCGGAGAAGTTCGCGGTCGTCGCCGCGACCGGCGCGCCCATCGACTACGAGCACGGGATCACCGCCATCTTCGCTCGGCTCGAGCAGAAGGGCTGGCAGCCCGAGCGCGAGGCGGCGGACGGCCCGGTGATCGCCCTGCGGCGTGGGCCGGCCTCGATCACGCTGGAGCCGGGGGCGCAGCTCGAGCTGAGCGGCGCCGCCCTGCCGGATCTCCACTTGGTTTCCGCCGAGCTCGATCAGCACCTCGCCGAGCTCAAGGATCTCTCGGTCGAGCTCGGGCTCGCCTGGCTCAGCGTGGGATTTCATCCGCTCGCCGCCCAGAGCGAGCTGCCGTGGGTGCCGAAGCAGCGCTACGCGGTGATGAAGCAATACCTGCCGGAGCGCGGGCGCGCCGCGCACGACATGATGCGCCGAACCGCGACCGTCCAGGCGAACTTCGACTACGCGAGCGAGGAAGACGCGCTGCGCAAGCTCACCGTCACGCTGCGCCTGGGCCCGCTCATCCACGCGCTCAGCGCGAACGCGCCGTTCTCCGAACGCCGCCGCGCGCCCGTGAAGAGCCTGCGCGGCGAGGTCTGGTTGCACATGGATCCGTCGCGCTCCGGGCTCGTGCCGCCGCTCTGGAAGAGCGGCCGGCTCGGCTATCGCGACTACGTCGAATGGGCGCTCGACGCGGGCATGTTCCTGTTCAAGCGCGGCGAGCGCGTCTTCTACAACACGGGTCAGACCTTCCGCAGCTTCCTCGCCGACGGGTTTTCCGGCGAGCGCGCGACCTTCGCGGACTGGCGCATGCACCTCAACACGCTGTTCCCCGAGGCACGCCTCAAGAACACCATCGAGGCGCGCTCCTGCGACGCGCAGCGCCACGAGCTCGGCGTGGCCGTGCCCGCGCTCTTCACCGGGCTCCTCTACGACGAGCGCGCGCTCGCGGAGGCGGAGGAGCTGGCGCGGAGCTTCGATCTCGAGACGCTCGAGGCGAGTCGACCCGCGTTCGTGCGCGACGCGATCGGCGCCCGATACGGCGATCGTCCACTCCGCGGTCTCGCCGAACGCGTGCTCGAAATCGCGAACGGCGGTCTCGCGCGGCGCGGCCTGCTCGACGCGAACGGCCGCGACGAAACGCATTTTCTCGCCCCCCTCGCCGCCCTGGTCGGGCTGGGCTGCTGTCCCGCCGACGTCGTCGCCGACGGCGTCAGCGAAGGCGCCGAGCTAGCGGTCGCCGATTTGATCGAACGCACGCGCCTGCGCGGGCCGCTCGACGGATAGCGCTCGCGCCATCCTCGGCCGGCAGCCCGCGCGGGCTTTCGAACCAGCTCAGTCGCACTCGCCAGGCAGGTCGGCGATGTCGTTGTTGTCCGGCAGGTCGGGGAGATCGCAGTAGTCCGACAAGCATTCCGACAGGTCTTCGTATTCCTCCGAGCAATCCGCCACGTCCTCGGAATCACAGACGTCGAGTCCGTCGAGACAGGCGTAGAGGTCGTCGGCCAGATCGCCGCAATCCGCGGCGTCGATCAGTTCCTCTTCCTCGGAGCAGTCGTCCGAACAGTCGTCTTCCTGCTGAACGAAGGGCGCGTCGTCCGGATCGCACTCGAGCAGTTCGTCGCAGAATTTCTCGCAATCCGACTTGCAACCAAATGTCCCGAGGGCCGCTGCCATTACCGCGACCATCGAAAGCTTCTTCAAGATCATATTTCCTCCAAACAAGGCCAACTACCTACGCCACCGCTCCTGCCCCCCGCCTGCGGGAGTGGGGGAAGACTTTGCGCCAGTCGGCCCTCGGATTCAACCCCCTGTTTTCCGGGGATTTTGTTGGTTTTGTACGCAGTGAAACCGCGATTGTCCGACCTTACCGGTTGGACGGGGCTCGGCCGAGTTTTCTTCAGGCCGCGCGCGCGAGCGTGAGCTTCTCGGTTTGTCCGGCCCGGTAGAAGCGCTGGAGCAGCGCGCGCGCATCGCTCGGCTCTCGCTCGAGCAGGCGAGCGGCGAGCCGCGCGGCGACGTCGTGCGCGAGGCGGTAGCGCCGGCCGAGCTCGGTGTCGGGCGCGTGCAGGAAGGTCGGCTCTGCGAAGAGCTGGCGGTGCAGCTCGAAGCCGCGCGCGCGGTGGCTGCCGTCCGGCTCGAGCGCCAGGAGCACGAACTTGTCGATCTCCGCCTGCAGCTCGAGCTCGAGCTGCGTGGCCGGTAGGCCGGTGCGCGCGCGCTCCGCGACGAACACGAAGTGGCTCACGCCCTCGAGCAGCTGGAGCCAGAGGTCGTTCGCGCCCGCGCGCGGCGCCGTTCCCGGCACGACGAGCGCGAGCTCGAGCGCTGCGTCGCTCTCCTTCACGAGCAGCACCTCGCGTTCGCCCTCGGCGCCGGCCGCCGCGAACTCGACGACGTCGGGCGCCGTCTCGAGCGCGTAGTAGCGCTCGATGCGCGACTGAATGCGGCGCAGCGCAGCGCGCGAGCGACGGCCGAGCTTGCGTTCGGGCGGCGGGTCCGGCGCGTCCAGAGGCTCGGACGCGCGCCGTTCGCTCACGAAAGCCCCGTGACGGGACGAATGGGCACGAGCCCGCGCTGGCCCAGCGCCGAGGCGAGCTCGCTCGAACCGGTGCGCAGCCAGCGCTCGTACAGCTTCAGCACGCCGCCGTCCGAGCCGAGCCCGCTGCGGGCGACGATGCGATCGGACACACCCGAAACGAGCGCGACGAACGCGTCGAAGCGCTCCGCGAGCTCACCGAACAGATCCGGCGCCGAGCTCGCCTCGCCCGTGTGACGGCGCAGCATCGTCGCGGCGCCGTCGTAGGCCCGCGCGCCGACCGAGCTCACGTAATCGAGCTCGACGCCGCGGTTCTCGAGGTGCTCCGAGAAAAAGCCCCGAATGTAGAGCACGCCGTCCCCGAGGGCGCGGAGTCTCTCGAAGCGCTCACTGCCGGCGCTCTCGAACGCTTCGGCCAGGAGCAGGGTGAACGGACGCTCGAGGGCGTTGCGGGTGAGACTTCCCGGATGCGCGTAGTCGGCGAGGAGCGCGGCGAGATAGGTCGTCACCGCCGGATTGGCTTCGACGTGCCGCTCTTCCGCCGCGCTGACCACGAGCTCCGAGAAGTACCCCTGCACGTCCCCCGAGAGGTCGAACTCGACGTGTGCGGGATGCTCGCCTTCCATGGCTGCTTCCCAAATTAAACGACGAAACGTTGCCGTTCTGTAGCCCAAACCCTGAACGGACGAATCGGTGTGGAAGACTTTTTTGGCAATCCCCAGCGGTGGCTGCTAGCTGGGCGCCCCCGGAAATCGTTGGGGCCCGCCCTTGACAGGTCTCGCCCCCTGCGTAAGTTCACGGGCGCCTGCTAGCACTCGCCCACCGCGAGTGCTAAACGGCACAAAGTCTCGTGGTTTCGGGGCTTTGCACCAGCTTCGAGCCCCTAGAAATGCCCCTGTTTTCGGGGATTTCGGGGCTCGGGGGACGGGTCCCCGGTATCAGGGGCTCGCAGAAGTCTCGACTCCACCCAACCCGATAGGAGCCCGAAGGAAACATGGCCGCGAAGATTCGACCGCTGCAGGACCGCGTCATCGTCAAGCGTCTGAAGGAAGAAGAGAAGACCAAGGGCGGGATCATCATCCCCGACTCAGCCAAAGAGAAGCCGGTCGAGGGCGAAGTCATCGCCGTCGGCAACGGCAAGGTTCAGGAAGACGGCAAGCTGCGCCCGCTCGACGTGAAGGCCGGCGACCGCATCCTGTTCGGCAAGTACAGCGGGACCGAGGTGAAGATCGAAGGCGAAGAACACCTCATTTTGCGCGAGGACGACATCCTCGGCGTCATCGAGAAGTGAACGTAAGAACGCGAACAGCTTGAAGGAGCACTGAGAAAATGGCTGCCAAGGAAATCGTTTATCAAGAAAAGGCTCGCAACCTCGTTCTCTCCGGCGTGAACGCGCTCGCGGACGCGGTGAAGGTCACGCTCGGCCCCAAGGGTCGAAACGTCGTGATCGAGAAGAGCTTCGGCTCGCCCACCGTCACCAAGGACGGCGTGACCGTCGCCAAGGAGATCGAGCTCGAGAACAAGTTCGAGAACATGGGCGCCCAGATGGTGCGCGAAGTGGCCTCGAAGACCAGCGACGTCGCCGGCGACGGCACGACGACCGCCACGGTGCTCGCCCAGGCGATCTTCCGTGAGGGCTCGAAGTTGGTCGCGTCGGGTCACAACCCGATGGAGATCAAGCGCGGCATCGACGCCGCCGTCGAGGTGCTCGTCGGCGAGCTCAAGAAGATGGCGAAGTCGACCAAGGATCCGAACGAGATCGCCCAGGTCGGCACGATCAGCGCCAACGGCGACACCACCGTGGGCAAGCTGCTCAGCGAGGCCATGGAGAAGGTCGGCAAGGAAGGCGTGATCACCGTCGAAGAGGCGAAGAGCGCGGAGACCACGCTCGACGTCGTCGAAGGCATGCAGTTCGACCGCGGCTACCTCTCGCCGTACTTCGTGACGGACCCCGAGCGCATGGAAGTGTCGCTCGAGGATCCGTACGTTCTTCTCAGCGAGAAGAAGATCAGCAACATGAAGGACCTCCTGCCGGTGCTCGAAGCCATCGCGCGCCAGCAGAAGCCGCTGCTCATCATCGCCGAGGACGTGGACGGTGAGGCGCTCGCTACGCTCGTCGTGAACAAGCTGCGCGGCACGCTCCAGTGCGCCGCCGTCAAGGCCCCGGGCTTCGGCGATCGCCGCAAGGAGATGCTGAAGGACATCGGCATCCTCACCGGCGGTCAGGTGATCGCGGAGGAGCTCGGCCTCAAGCTCGAGAACGTGACCATCACGGACCTCGGCCAGGCCAAGCGCGTCAAGATCGACAAGGAGAACACCACCCTGGTCGACGGCGCCGGCAAGAAGGACAAGATCAAGGGCCGGCAGCAGGAGATCCGCAACCAGATCGAGAACACCACCAGCGACTACGACCGCGAGAAGCTCCAGGAGCGCCTCGCCAAGCTCGTGGGCGGCGTGGCGGTGATCAAGGTCGGCGCGGCGACCGAGGTCGAGATGAAGGAGAAGAAGGCGCGCGTCGAAGACGCGCTGCACGCCACGCGTGCTGCCGTGGAAGAGGGCATCGTCGCCGGCGGCGGCGTGGCGCTCATCCGCGCCCAGAGCGCGCTCGACGGCCTCAAGGTGACCGACGAGCAGCAAGCGGGCATCCGGATCATCCGGCGTGCCATCGAGGAACCCCTGCGTCAGATCGTCGGCAACGCCGGCGAAGAGGGTTCGATCGTCGTGCAGAAGGTGAAGGAAGGCAAAGGGAGCTTCGGCTTCAACGCGGCGACCGGCACCTACGGCGACCTCGTCGCCGACGGCGTGATCGATCCGGTCAAGGTCGTGCGCTCTGCTCTGCAGAACGCGGCCAGCGTCGCGAGCCTGATGCTCACCACCGAGGCGATGGTCGCCGAGAAGCCGAAGGAGGAGAAGGCTCCTGCCGGCGGCGGCGGCGGTCACATGCACGGCGGCGGCGGCGACTTCTGATCGGTCGCTGACGAGCTGGCGAAGAAACGGCGGGCACTTCGGTGCTCGCCGTTTTCTTTTGAGCGGGCCTACGACACGGCGGAGTCACGTGGAGCGGCCGGATCCGGCGCTTCCGGGGGGCCACGCTCGGGAGCTCGGCCGTTCGGGGCTTCTTCGCGCGCGTGCTAGAATCGGTCGATGGCGGTTGGTAGCGCTTCGACCGCTCGGCT
>DASXWF010000466.1:0-3842 GCA_036503835.1 Polyangiaceae bacterium
GAGGGCAAGCTCATCCCGTTCGTTCCGCTCGCAGCGGCGCTGAAGGGCGAACCCGTTCTCGATCGAGCCCGCGCCTGGTCGGCCGTGGTGGTCGGGGCGGGGGAGCGGCTCGCCGCGATCGGCGTCGATCGCTTGGAAGGCACTTCTGAGGTCGTGGTGCGCGCGCTGCCCGCGGTGATCGACGCCGACGCGCTCGTGGCCGGCGCCGCGCTCGACGCGTCGGGCAACCCCGAGCTCGTGCTGGACGCGGCCGGGCTCGTGGCCGCGGCCGAGCAGGCGCGCGGCGGCTCGGAAGACGGCCGGGCGCCGCCGCCGCCCCTGCTCGTGATCGACGATTCGCTGACCACGCGCATGCTCGAGCAGAGCATCCTGGAATCCGCCGGTTACGTCGTGGATCTCGCGGTCTCCGCCGAGGAGGCCCTGGAGAAGGCCCGCGCGCGCCGCTACGGCGCCTTCAT
Source organism: Polyangiaceae bacterium (assembly GCA_036503835.1). Lineage (GTDB taxonomy): Bacteria > Myxococcota_A > Polyangia > Polyangiales > Polyangiaceae > PMG-095. The sequence goes on from DASXWF010000466.1 coordinate 459, forward strand.
CGTGGACGTCGAGATGCCGGGGATGGACGGCTTCGAGTTCGTGACGCGGACCCGTGCCGATCCCGAGTTGTCCAAAGTTCCGTCCATCCTCGTGAGCTCGCGGAGCGCGCCGGAGGACCTGGCCCGCGGCGAGCGGGCGGGCGCGAGTGACTACATCGTGAAAGGGGAGTTCGACCAGAGGCGCCTGCTCGACACCCTCCGGAAGCTGCTGGGACGGCCATGAAGCTTCGGGTGCTCGTCGTCGAGGATTCGTTGACCGTGCGGCAGCGGCTGGTCGAGGTGCTGCGCTCGGACCCGGAGCTCGAGGTGGTCGGCGAGGCCTCCGATGGGCGCTCGGCGATCGAGCTCTGCCAGCGGCTCCGGCCGGACGTGGTCACCCTCGACATGATGCTGCCCGTGATGACCGGGCTCGCGGCGACCGAGTACATCATGGCGCACTTTCCGACGCCGATTCTGGTGGTGTCGGCGTCGTTCAACCGCGGCGAGCTCTTCAAGACGTACGATGCGCTCGCGGCGGGTGCGGTGGACGTGATCGAGAAGCCGACCGGTCTCGAGCCGCCGGGTACCTGGGAGCGCGCCTTCCTGAGCACGCTCAAGATCGTGGCGCGCGTGCGCGTGATCACGCATCCCCGCGCGCGCCTGACCGGGCTGTCGCGCTTCCCCGCGGCGGCGGCTACGGAGCTCGTTCCCGCGAGCGGGCGGCACGCCGGGCTCGTCGCCATCGGCGCTTCGACGGGCGGGCCCACGGCCATCGTCGAGGTGCTGCGCCACCTCACGCCTGCATTTCCCCTGCCGATCCTGATCGTGCTGCACCTCGGCGCTCCCTTCGCGGCACCGTTCGCGGACTGGCTCGGCGCGCAGACCGGGCTCGCGGTCGCCTACGCGACCGAGGGCGAGCCGCTCGCGCGCGTGACCGGCGTGCGCCTGGCCCCGCCGGAGCGGCACCTGGTCCTGCGCGACGGGGCGCTGCGCCTCACGCACACGCCGGAGCGCCATTCCTGCCGGCCCGCGGTCGACGAGCTGTTCGAGTCCGCGGCTCGCGAATGCGGTGCGAAGGTCGTCGGGTGTCTGCTCACCGGCATGGGGAGGGACGGCGCGCAGGGCCTGCTCGGCTTGCGCCGCACGGGCGCGCTCACCATCGCGCAGGACGAGGCGAGCTCGGTCGTGTACGGCATGCCGCGCGAAGCGGCGCTGCTCGGCGCGGCCGAACGCGTGCTGCCGCTTTCCGAGATCGGACCCCTGCTGGCGGCGCTTCCGGGCGCGGGAGCGAGAGCGTGAACGAGACCGTGCTCGTGGTCGACGACAGCCTGACCGTGCGCATGGACCTCGCCGACGCGCTCGCGGGCGCAGGCTTTCGCGCGTTGCCGTGCGCGACGGCCACCGAAGCTCGCAGCAAGCTCGAAGTCGAGCACGTCGACGTGGCGATCCTCGACGTCGTGCTGCCCGACGGTGACGGCATCGAATTCTTGCGCGAGCTCCGTGCCGGAGCGGGCGCGAGCGTCGCGATCCTGCTCCTGTCGAGCGAGGCCGAAGTCCGGGATCGCATTCGCGGGCTCACGACGGGCGCCGACGAATACGTCGGGAAGCCGTACGACGTGGGCTACGTGATCGCCAAGGTGCAGGAGCTCGCGAGCCGGCGCCGCGACCACGACGGCGGGCCGCTGCTGGTGATCGACGACAGCTCGACCTTCCGCGAGGCGCTGCGGCGGGCGCTGGAGTCGAACGGGTACCGCGTGGTCGCCGTGGAAAGCGGCGAGGAAGGGCTGCGCGCGGCGGCGCGCGAGCGGCCGCGCGCCCTGATCGTCGACGGTGTCTTGCCCGGCATCGACGGCTCCTCGGTGATCCGGCGCTTCCGGCTGGACGCCGCGCTGCGCGGCGTGCCCTGCATCCTGCTCACCGGCTCGAGCGGCATCGACGCCGAGCTCCACGCTCTCGACGCCGGCGCCGACGCGTTCCTGCACAAGGACAAGGATTTCGAGGTCGTGCTCGCGAGGCTGAACGCGGCGCTGCGCACGCACACGGGACACGCGATCGATCAGCCCGCCAGTCTGCTGGCGCCCAAGAAGATCCTCGTCGTCGACGACGACGCGAAAAATCGTGACCTCGTCGCCGCCATGCTGCGCCAGGACGGCTACGAGGTGATCGCCGCGCGATCGGGCGAAGAAGCCATCGAGCTCGTCGGCGTGCAGCCCGTCGATTGCATCTTGCTCGACGATCGAACGCCGGGGATCGGAGCCGGCGAGACCTGCCGGCGCCTGAAGAGCTCCCCGGGCATCCGCGATACGCCGCTCATCGTGCTCTCGCAGGTCGAGGACCGGTACTCGATGCTCGAGGCGCTGGCCACCGGCGCGGACGACTACATCCCGAAGGCGACCGAGATCGAGATCCTGAAGGCGCGCGTGCGCGCGCAGCTCCGGCGCCGGCAGGTCGAGGACGAGACCCGGCGCGTGCGCGAGCGCGTCCTGAAGGGCGAGATCGAGGCCGCCGAGGCGCGGGCGGCGCGCGAGCTCGCGGCCACGCGCGAGCAGGCGTACAGGGAGCTCCAGGCGGCCCAGGCGCGGCTGATCCAGTCGGCCAAGATGGCGTCGCTCGGCGAGCTCGTCGCCGGCGTCGCGCACGAGATCAACAATCCCCTGGCGTTCGCGCAGAGCCACCTGAAGACGGCGCTGAAGAGCTTGCGCGAGGTCGAACAGAAGCTCGATCCCGCGGACCTCTCCGGAGCCCGCGCCGATTGGGAGAAGGCGCTGAACCGGCTGGAAGGCATGGCACTCGGGCTCGATCGCATCCGGGAGCTCGTGGTCAAGCTGCGCACCTTCTCGCGGCTCGACGAGGGCGAGCGCAAGCAAGTCAACGTCGGCGAATGCGTCGAGTCGGTGCTCACGATCCTCGCCCACCGGCTCGGCGAGCGCATCGCCGTCGTGCGCGAGCTCGGCGCGCCCGAGCGGCTCGACTGCTATCCGGCGCTGCTCAACCAGGCGCTCATGAACCTGATCGCGAACGCCATCGACGCCATCGAAGGCCCGGGCACGATCCGGATCGCGGCGGGCGGTGACGGCGAGGCCTACGTCATCAGCGTGAGCGACACGGGCGCCGGCATTCCGGACGCCCTGCGCGAGCGGGTGCTCGAACCCTTCTTCACGACCAAGCCCGTCGGTCAGGGCACGGGCCTCGGTCTTTCGATCACGCACTCGATCGTGCACAAGCACGGTGGAACGCTGGAGCTCGTGCCGGCGCCGGGCGGCGGCACGGTGGCGAGGATTCGGATCCCTCTGGCGCCTGCGGGCGCGGCCTGACCGGCCGGTAGATGTCGGGGGCGTTTCCGAGCGGCGTGTGGCTCCGGGCGAGGCGCGCGGCCGGTTCGGGCGAGCGCCGTTGATCCGTCGA
>DASXWF010000467.1:0-5918 GCA_036503835.1 Polyangiaceae bacterium
GCGGGGGCCGGCGCTGCCGGCGGGGTGCTCGCCGCGGGCGCCGATGCTGGGGGTTCGGGCGGAGTCTCCGGCAGCGGCGGAAGAATCAGGCTGTCGGCCTGCGACTGAAGACGCTGCGCGCGACGCTTCGCGATCGTGTTCGGGAGCGCGAGTGGCGCCGGGGTCGGAGCGGGCGCCTCGAGCACTTCCTTGATCAGGGCGTCGAAGAGCGGGCGGTTCTGCTCCTGCACCGCATAGTAACCGGCGTAGTTGACGATCGGGAGCAGCGCCTTGCGCTTCGTGAGCGCGAGCGCGCGCTCGAAGTGCTGCTTGCCCTTGGCCGGATCGCCGCCGACCGCCTGTCCGCGGCTCGAGTTCACGACACCGAGGAAGGTGTGGCCCGCTGCGTTGTAGAACGTTTCGTCGAGCTCGACAGAGCGCTCGACGAGGGTCTGCGCGAGCGGGAGATCCGCGACCAGCGTCAGATCGTCGCGCGCGACGCCGATGGCGGAGCCCCAGGCGTAACCGGTCCAGAAGAGCGCCGGCGCGTCCTCCTTGTCCGTGAACTCCTCCGTCAAGAAGCGCTTGAGCTTTTCGGGATCGCGCTTCAAGTGATCCTTGAGGGTCGGGGCGTCCTGCTCGAGCAGGCGGATCCCGAAATCACGGCTCTTCAGGTACATGGCCCGGGCGCGAGCGCGGTGATAGTCGGCGCCGTCGAGATCGCCCTTCAGCTCGGCGAGCTCCTTCTCCTCCTCGATGAAGCCGTAGGCGTACGAGGCGAAGCCGCGCGCGCCGAGCAGGAGCAGGTGCTCGTCCTCCGGAGTGATGCGCAGCAGGCCTTCGGTCTGCACGAGGCTCGCCGGGATCCCGGCGCGGGCATACTCGTAGTCCGTCTGTTCCTCGATGACCGGCGAGGCCATCACCATCACCTCGGCCTGGGTGCCGATGGCGAGCTTGGTCACGCTGCAGCCGCCGAGCGCCACGCTCGAGAGCGCGAGCACGGAAGTGCCGATACGGGCGAAACTCGTCACGGGCGATCCTCCTGTCGATGGGGGGGCGATCCCCTCTATCAAAACCGATAGAGAACGTCGAGCGACGCCATGTGCGAGTAGGCGTCGTAGGTGCCGGCGTTCACGACCGGGCCCGGCTGGCCGAGGTAGGCGGCGTTGCAGGCGTCGGGATCGGTATAGGGCTCCGTGCACAGGCTGCCGGGAGCCTCGACGTAGACGCGCGCGTCGCCCTCGCTGACGCTGACCGTGGACATGCCGCGGAACTCGTAGGCGAGCGCGATCTCGAACTTGTCGAAGAACGCGGAGCCGCCGAGCGCGAAGCCCGTGAAGTTGCCGCCGGCGAAATCGATGTTCGCGTACGCGTCGTCCGCGACCGCGGTCTCGAAGTACACGCCCGCCCGCGCGGTGAACCGCTCCGGCACGACGTTGAAGTCCCCGCCGAGCGCGACCGTCAGCGTGTCCTGCCACTGCTTGTCGATCATGATGTTGCCGACGTTGACCGGGTTCTCCTGGACGTAGGCGACGAGACCGCGCGAATCGAGCGAGAACTGATCCACGCGCGACCAAGTCTCGTACGTGAGGTCGAGCTCGACGTCGAACAGCTCCTTCTCGCCGTCCAGGTGGCGGTAGCGGGCGCCGGCGCGGAACGTCATCGGAAGCGGGAAGCTCACGTCGACGTCGTTCGCCTCCTCCGTCCCGCGCCGGAGCGTGATGCCGCCGCGCACGGTATCCGGATCGAGGGGCTGAACCGAGAGCGTGCTCGAGGTCGTGATGTCCGCGGGGACCACCTGGGCGGACAGCCCGAGCTCGAGGAACGGCGCGGGCCGGTACCAGCCGCCGATCACCGCGTTGAACGTGAAGAAATCCTTGCCCTCGGTGGTCGCGTGGATGTCGTAGTCGCTCGAAACGCCATTACCGCCCGCGCCGTCGAACGGATCACCGTCGATGATCAGGGAGTACTTGAGCTTGGGCACGGCGATCCATTGCAGGCTCGCGCCGACACCGAAGAGCTCGCGCAGCTTCCAGGCCGCGCTCAGGCTGTAGTTCAGGATCTGCGCTTCCCGGCTGACCATCATGTAGCGCTGCCCGCCCTCGACCGGGTACTCCTCCTTGCTGACGCCGGCGGGCGCGTACGCGGCGAGCGCGAACTGCCAGTCTTTCAGACCGAAGTTCGTGGTGATGCCGAGCAGGGGATCGAGCAGCTGCCACGGCTCGCCGTTGTCGACCTCGTCGAACTCGACGTAGCGAGGGATCCCGCCGCTGTCCTGGGCGCCGCCCCAGTCGAGCGTCGGGGCGCGTGTGTACGAATGGGAGTTGTACGAAAAGCGATTGCCGACCTGGATCAGCGTCGTGCCGATGTGCGCGAGACCCGCCGGGTTGAAGGCAACGGCGGAGAGATCGTCGGCCTTTGCCGTGAAGGCTCCGCCGCGGCCTGCGGCGCGCGCGCCTTTCGTCCCGCTGAAGTAACCCCCGCCGGCGAACGCCGGAAGCGCCGTCGCGGTCACGAGCGACAACGTCGAAACGAAGCGAAGCGCTCTCACGGGCTCTCCTCGTCGGTCTCGGGTGCGGCCGGGGTCCGAACCTGTGATCCGGTCGGGTAGAGGCTGCCGGCCACGTCGTGATAACCGAGCCGGGCTTCACCATCGGCTCGGAGGCCCCAGAGCGGCGCGAAGGCTTTGTCGACCGCTTCGATGCGGCCCGCGTCGCCCCAGCTGATCACGACGGCGCCGCTGTCCAGGCGCACCAGGCCGCCGATGTCGCCGACCTGCACGGACGGAGTCGCGACGTAGCTTCGAAGCTCGATCGCCTGCTGCTCTCCGTCGACGTCGAGAGAATACTGGACGAGACGCGACGCCTCTCCGTCGTTGTCCAGGACGAACAAGTCGCTGGCGCCGAAGCGAACGATGCCGGACTGACGCGTGAACGGCGTGGCGCCGTCCGCGAAGTCGAGCGTGGCGGCCGTGGAACCGAGCACCCACTCCGGGTCGCCGCCCCCGGCGGGGATCTTGAGGACGCTGCTGAAGTTCTGGAGGCCGACGTAGTAGGCGCCGTCGCTGCCGGATTGCGCGAGCGAGTTCGCGTACGTCCAGGCGCCGTTTTCGCCGTCGCCAGGCTCGTCGGCTGGGTCGAACGCATCCCAGGTGCTCCAGACGGTGGTCAGATCGCCGCCGGGCGTGACCTCCACGATCGCGTCACCGCGCACGCCGTCACGTTCATCGACGACGAGCGCGGCGAAGGCCCCGTCGTCGAGCTCGAGGAAGTCGTGGGCGAGAAACGGCACGGGAAGCGGAGTCTCGCCCGAGCCGTCGAGCGCGACCCGCACGATCGCCGAGTCCTCCGTCGAATCCGCAGAAACGTCCGTGCGGTTGTAGAGCACGCTGCGGCCGTCGTCGGAAATCCGCGCCCGCAGCACGTCGAGCCCGCTCTCGTCCAGGTGGTACCAGACGATCGCCCCGCTCGGATCGAGCACGACGACGGCCGCGGGATCACCGCGCAACGGGACCGCGACGAAGTCGTCGAAGTCGCCGCCCGTCGCCGTGAACGCCGGCAACCCGCTCGGCAGCGCTCCGCTGCGGAACGACGCGATCTCGCTCGCGCCCGCGTCGTCACCGTCCCAGGTGACGACGCGAAACGAGTACGCGGTATCCGCATGCAGGCCGAGCAAGGTCACCGAATGCTCGGTCGCCGGGGTGTCCTCCATGGGCGAGGACCACTCCATCGCCGCCGTCGGACCGTACTCGACGTAGCCGATCGTCGGCTCGTCGGTGTGCCAGGTGACCTGCATCACGGTCGCGAGCTCGGGCGCGAGCGCGGCCTTCACGTTGGAGGGGCGCTTCGGCTCGAGCTCGCTGCCGCAAGCGAGTGCGAACACCGGCAGCAGCCAGCCGAGCGCGGCCGGCTGCCGAAAGCGGGCGGAGAAGACCAACCTCAGCCTCCGCTCGGATCGATGATGACGAGGACGACGGGCTGCGGGTTCGGGCAGGAACTGCAGGTGAGCGCGAGCAGCCAGGTGCCCTCGCCTTCCTGCTCGAAGCCGGGAAAGAGATCGGTTGCGCTGCCGCCGCGGAGCTTGGCCTTACCGAGGTCCGCCTTGCGGTCCGGCCCGTCCACGGCGAGCTCGTACATGGGATCGGCAAGCTCCTCGATGTCGAAGAAGGTCTGCTGGACCTCGAGATCGCTGACGGTCATATCCGGATAGAACCCGACCAAGAGCTTGTCGATGCCGGTGAGGGCGATCTCTCCACCTGTGCCGTCAACGGTGAGATCCTTCCAGCCGACGACCCACGGGCCCTCGGCGGGCAGCTCGAACTTGGGCTTGTCGAGATCGGGTACGAATGTGAGGATTTCGGGATCCGGGCAGCCGCTCCCGAGCTCGAGCACGTCGGAGCCGCCCTCGACGGGGTGAGCGAACGCGAGGCTCTTGGTTCCGACGCCGAGACCCGTACTCACTTGTACGATCACGAGATAAGTGCGCGTCTCGTCGATCGTGAAGTCGGTTTCGACGTCGATCGCGGTACCGGAGAGCCGCGAGAAGCTGCCGAGGTTTGTCTGCAGCTCGCTCCCCGTGATCGGATAGTCCCAGAACTTGTCGATCTTCTTTGCCTCGAGCCGGCTCTTCGTGAGCTCGGTCGCGATCTCTTCCTCGGTCTTGTTCTGGAAGCGGAGAAAGCTGACGTTCACGAGATCCGACTCGGGATCGACGTCGTGGCACTGCAGATCCTGCGTGACGTCGCTCCAGTCAATCGTGATATCGGTGGGCGCGACCTCGACGGAAGGGATGCGGAGCGTCGCCGTGGAGCTGTATTGGTTCGCGTCCGCCATTTGGATCGCGTTCGAGGGCGTCGGTCCGGGCCCGCCGTCCCCACCGTCATCACCTTCGCTGCTGCATGCGGCGCTCAGGCTAGCGAGACAAGCAAGAGAGAGGACTCGGCTGAGTCCGTGGAGTCGTGAACCGAGGATCATGAGAGGCGAGTAACACCAAAGCATTTTCAAAGGCTAGCGCTCACGTACATCCCCTCAAGGATTTTTCCTGTCAGCCTTCTGGCCACACGACGCGTACGAAATTTTCTCACCGCGAGGCACGCAGCGAAGCACTCGACACACCTCGTCCGGGCATTAGGGCGAGCCGTCAGCACCCCACTGTAAATTTCGCCACCGACGAATTTTTGCATCCCTGCGGGAGAGCTCCGATTGGTTTTGCAGTACAGCTACCCGAATACTAGGATTTGAGACGCCAGCGCCCGGCAGTCGCCTTCCCCCTCATTTTTCAGCGCTTTCTCTGCCCCGGGGAGCGCTCGACCCGCTGCCGCACCGGAGACCCCGCCCTTGAGCCTACCCGAACTCTACATTTCACGGCCCGGCATCAGCCATCCGGCGACCGTCGTCGACAATCAGGAAGTCCTCCGCCGGGTTCGCGAGCAATACAAGGGCAAGGACGAGGACTGGGGCACCCTCGAGTCGGCGATTCAGCACGTTTTCGGCCTCTGCAACACCAAACTCCGATACATGGAGTCCGACCCGAAGGCGCGAGTCGCCGACTACGCCGTGGCCGCGGCGCTCCAGTGCCTCGAGCGCAACAGCGTGGCCGTCGAGGAGATCGATCTCATCATCAGCGGCTCGATCGCGCGCCAGTACTTCGAGCCCGCCACCGCGATGGAGATCGCGGCCAAGCTCGGCTTCGAGCGCACGCACGCCTTCGATGTGACGGCGGCTTGCGTCGGACACCTCGAGGCGATCCAGGCCGCCGCGGCCTACTTCGCCCTCCACGACGAATACAGGACCGCGCTGATCTGCACTTCGGAGATCTTCGGACCGTACCTCAGCTACGACGTCCAGACCGTCAAGGATCTCTACTTCAAGTCCGCGGGGCTCACCGTCGGCAACGCGGCCGCTGCGGTCCTCTTGCGCCGCACGCCCTGGCCCGGCGGC